>JAGLYS010000256.1 GCA_023132105.1 Caldifarciminota bacterium | reverse complement strand
TCTCCATTAATGTTATATTCAGTACATATTTTCAACTTGTCAATACCTGAAATTTCATCGAGCTTGGTTAGAATTATCTTAGTTATATAGTTTATTTTTACCGTATGTTTTAAAGCTACGAGATCAAGCCACCCACAATTTCTCGGTCTTCCCGTTGCCGCACCATATTCTCCGGCTTTATCTCTGAATTCATTAGCAAAATTTTCATCCTTAAATATGGTTGGGAATGGTCCTGCCCCAACTCTTGTTGTATAAGCTTTTGTTACACCATAAACATTTTTAATCATAAACGGTGATACCGAGCTCCCGGTAAAAACGCCCCCTAATGTCGTATTACTCGATGTCACATAAGGGTATGTCCCATAATCAATATCAAGTAATCCTGCCTGTGCCCCTTCCAGAAGAATCCTTTTTCCCTCCTGTTGATATTTATATAACATTTCCTCAGTGTTTTTTACATATCTATATAACAAATTCCTATAATTAAGGAAATGATTTCTCATTTTTTTATAATCAATTTCTTCTTCTTTAAATATTTTGCTAAATTGTAAATTATAATAATTTACAATTTTCTCCAATTGATTTTCAAAATAATCATCATTATATAAATCACCGACTCTTATTCCAATTCTCCTGAATTTATCGGTATAAGCAGGTCCTATTCCCCTTTTTGTAGTTCCTAATTGCCCTTTTTTCATGAATTCTTCTATATATCGATCCATTTCCTTATGAAATGGAAAAACAAGATGAGCTCTTTTACTGATAAACAATTTTCCGGAACACTTTATATTGAATTTATTTAGATATGATATCTCCTCTGCAAGAATTTCAGGATCAAGCACTACACCGTTTCCAATTATACATATAGTCCCTTTATGGATAATTCCCGATGGTATAAGGTGTAAAACAATCTTATTATCCTCATAATAAACAGTATGACCGGCATTTGCTCCACCCTGAAAACGAACAACAACATCTGCATTCTCGGATAATTTGTCAACGATTTTCCCCTTTCCCTCATCTCCCCACTGCAAACCTAAAACTATATCAACTGACATATCTATCCCTCATATTAAAATGGTAAACCCCGTTTTCCTCCCTTCATATAAGTTTTCATCATCTTCTTCATCATATCGAACTGTTTTATTAACTGGTTTATCTCTTGTACCGAGGTGCCTGAACCCATTGCAATTCGTTTTCTTCTGCTTCCACCTAAAATTTCAGGAGATTCTCTTTCCTCCTTGGTCATAGAATTAATAATTGCTTCGATTCTAACCAAAACATTATCATCAACATTCTCAATACCCTTTGCAGGCATTCCCGGTATCATTTTTACAAGACTACCAAGTGATCCCATCTTCTTAACTTGTTTTATCTGAGAAAGAAAATCATCCAAATTAAACTGTGCTTTTTTGAGCTTTTTTTCCAACCTCTTTGCTTCGTCCTCTTTAAAACCTTCTTCTGCTTTTTCTATCAATGTAAGAACATCTCCCATCCCGAGAATTCGAGAAGCAATTCTGTCAGGATAAAATTGCTCCATATCAGTAATTTTTTCTCCAACACCGATTAGTTTAATCGGTTTACCTGTAACACTATATATCGATAGTGCTGCTCCTCCCCTTGCATCACCATCCAACTTTGTTAGAATTACACCGGTTATATCAAGATCATTGTTGAATCTATCGGCAATATTTACCGCATCCTGACCTGTCATTCCATCAGCCACAAAAAGCTTTTCCGAAGGTTTTGCAATCTTGATCATCTGCTTTAATTCCTTCATTAATTTATCATCAACATGTAACCTCCCCTGTGTATCGATTATTACTGTATCATAACTATTTATATATGCTACTTTAGGGGCTTTTCTCGCAATCTCAAGAGGATCGTCAGTATCAGGTTCATAAAAACCAACATTTGCCTGTTCGGCAATCTGTTTTAACTGTTCAACCGCACCGGGTCTTCTTGTATCTGCCGGTACTAATATACATTTTCGATTTTTCTTCTTTAACAGTACGGCAAGTTTTCCAGCAGTAGTTGTTTTTCCGGATCCCTGTAATCCCAAAAGCATTATAATGGCAGGATTCCCTTTGAAAAATATTTCCTTTTTGGCTTTCCCCAGAATATCTACTAATTCCTCATATACTATTTTAACTACCATCTGTCCGGGATTTAATGAAAACAGTATTTCCTGTCCCAAAGCTCTTTCTCTTACATCTTCAATGAATTTATTCACAACCTCGTAATTAACATCAGCTTCAAGTAATACCCTTTTTATTTCGTCAAATCCTTGATTTAAGTCATCTTCGGTTAATCGTCCTTTTGACCTCAATTTTCTAAATATTTTTGAAAGATTACTTTGTATATTACCAAACATACTAATTACCTCTCATTATTTTTTTTATTTCATCAATTTTTTCTAATGTCGCTCTTTTTCCCTGATATATGATTTTCGGTGCCATTTCAAAATCCATAACAGAAGCATAATATGTATAAGGTTCGATTAAAATATCCGGTTTATCTATAATCAATCTCTGTTCTACAATCCTACTTTCTGCAATTTCGAATATTTTAGTAGCTACAACATTTATTGCCGGGACATCCGACATTATTCTATTTTCAATCATCTCAGGTATTACCTTTGCAATTCTTTCTATTTTATCCACTATCATATCCCTGAGAACAATTTCTTTTGTTTTCTCTGATGTTTTATTTCTAACAACCTCATCATCGATATATGACTGGACAGATTTACTTCTTCTGGGGTTATTAATAACATTTACAGCGATGATTATATCCGCTCCCATCTCTCTTAGTATATTTACGGGTACCGGATCTGACAAACCACCATCGATATATATATTATTCTCTATCCTTTTAGGTTTGATTATTACAGGAATCGATAAACTCGCTCTTACGGATGATAGAACATCACCCTCGTAAAATACAACTGATTTCCCCTCATAGAATTCAGTAGCTACACATGCAAATGGGATATCCAAATCCTTAAAATTTTTACCACCTATATATTCATTAAGTAGATTTTCAATACTCTTACCATTTGTAATCCCGGACAAAGGAATCGAAGGTTTGAATAATTTTAATGTCTCTATCTTTTTAAAGCTTAGTGCTTTTTTCTCAATTTCAGCAGGTTTTATACCACTGGCATAAGCTGATCCGATAACCGCCCCCATGCTTGTGCCTGACAGCATATCGATTTTAATACCCTTTCTTTCAAGAACTTTCAACACCCCAATATGAGCCAAACCTCTTGCCCCGCCACTACCAAGGGCAAGTCCTAATTTCAAGTTATTTTCCATACTTATGGGATAATATCATATAAATATTTATTAGTCAAACAGATTGCAATCTGCTTGGTAGATAGGTATAGACAATATACCAGTTTCATTGAAGCCATCAATATCATTGCGAGGAGTTAAACGACGAAGCAATCTAAATTTACTCTTGTGGGATTGCTTAACTTCGTTCGCAATGACACGGTTATTCCCTATTTCTTCCTCGCCCTTGATGGCCTGCCT
>JAGLYS010000255.1 GCA_023132105.1 Caldifarciminota bacterium | reverse complement strand
ACTTGTCTTTCTATCGACTTCCTTATTTGAGATAGTTTTACTTTAAACTTTTTTAATCGTTTTATGTAATCTTTTACATCATTGATATCTTCAATTCTATGATATTCTGTCATTAATGAAATAAGCTGATTATGAAATCCAAACATATGGTTAACAATATATGTGTGGAATCTGTATTTATACCACTCCATTTCATCTTCGAGATACCACTTTAATACATCAACATTAATTTTTTGAGATTCCGATAATTCTTTTTCATCAATCCTTTTCAGTTCCAGGAGGTATTTTTTATTTATATTGTACATACTATCGATTGTTCTTTCTGATAACTCAGTTAATTTATCAGTATTATAACCCATTGACTTTGTAACGCCTATTTCGGAAGCAAATTCGGGATCGATTACCAATCGTTCATGAAAATAATTATCGAATAATTGTTCGATATTATAATCCGAATTCTCTTGTCCCTTTTGTGATGTGAATATAAAAATCGGTATTAATAATATAGTAATTGCAATTATTGATTTTTTCATATTTTAAACCTCATATTTTGAAATTTTCATTTATTCGATATCTGTATTAGAGTTTGATTTAATTCTCTTATTCTATAGGGTTTTGATATAACACCTTTAAAACCATATTGTTCATAATGAGCAATTATTGGATCATTTGAGTATCCGCTTGAAACAATTGCATTGATATCAGGATCAATATCTAATAGCTTCTTAATTGTTTCTTTCCCTCCCATTCCGCCAGGTATTGTAAGATCCAATATAACCATATCATATTTATTGCCTGTATTTATGGATTTTTGATATTTTTCAATTGCTATAGAACCATCAGTTGCTAGATCAGCTTTATGCCCAAGAGTTTTTATCATTTCGATAACAGTTTCACCTACAAGTTCCTCATCATCCATTACAAGTATATTTAAATTTTGAGCAAAATTTGTTTTTTCATCTATATCTTCATCATTCATATCAAGGAAAGCAGGTAAGTAAATTATTACAGTAGTACCCTTCCCGACATTTGATTCGATATTTATCGTTCCGTGGTGAGATTTAATAATTGAAAATGCTGTAGTAAGTCCAAGACCAGTCCCCTTTTCCTTCGTACTGAAATATGGGTCGAATATTTTTGATAAATCTCCCTCACGGATTCCTCCACCATGATCTTCTATTGCTATTTTAATATATTTTCCGGGTTCAAGATTAATCTCTCTGGGTATATTGGAAACATTTTCAATGAGTACATTTATAATTCCACCACCCGGCATAGCTTCCTTTGCATTAATAAATATACTATTCATAGCTTCCATAATTTGCTCTTTATCTACCTCTACTTTCCATAGATCTTTTCGGGAGGAGTACACTAATTTTATATTAGAACCAGCTAAAGCTATTTTCTTTACCTCTTCGAATATATGGTCCAAATTAACAACTTTTTTAACAGGTGCACCACCTTCAGCAAATGTTAGTAACTGATTAGTAACATGTTTTGCATTTATTGCTGCTTTTTCAGCTAATTTAAGATAATTATATAATTTATCACCTTTTATAAGATGCATTGTAACAATAGAAATATTCCCCATTATTGTAGTTAGAAAATTATTGAAATCATGGGCAATGCCTCCTGCCAATAACCCGATCGTATTTAATCGTTCAACCTTGTCTAATTCCTGTTCTAAACTATATCTTTCCGTAATATCTCTTAATATTACATTAACACCTATAATTTCGCTATTAATATTATATGTAGGAGCGATATTAATATCCAAAATATGTTCGATGCCATCTTTATCACTAATTCTAATATTATTAGGGATATCCGAAAATGCATTTTTGGTTATAATACAATTAATAATATCTTTTAATTTATTTTCAATTTCCTTATCCGTAAATTTCACAATTTTAAATATATTCTTCCCTATAATTTCCTCACTACCGTATCCTGTTATCTCCTCCGCTGTTCTATTAGCCATTATTATATGTTTTGATTCATCGATTACAAGTATACCATCCGCTATACTCTTTAAAAAATTCGTAAGTTTATCTTTTTCATCTCTTATTTTATTTTCAAGTTGTTTTCTTTGACTTATATCTATATACATACCATAAACACCTATCTGTTTTTCTCTTAATTTGATTGGTGCAGCTATAATAATAACATCAATCAATGTACCGTCCTTCTTTTTCCTTTTACTCTCCTTTCTAAGTATATTACCATTCAATGATTCCAATGATAAATTGGAAGCCTCTTCTTTAAAATCTTCAGGTACTATGAAATTATTTATAAATTGATTACGAATCTCTTTTAACTTATATCCAAACATTTCTTTAAATGCATTATTAATATCAATAATTCTGTCCATATTATCTACAATTATTATTGCTTCCGGTGAATTTTCGAATAATCCTTTGAAATATGTTGTTTGGATTTCAAGTTCCTTAGTCCTAATTTTAATATTTTTCCGTAAAATCAAATTAGTATACCAGGTAATCAAGAATACAATTAGTATTAAAGATAGAATAATTAAACTTATAAATAAATATTTTCTAAATATATTAACATGGTGTTCATAAGTTTTCCCCAGCCATTTTTCAGCTATTTTATCAAGTGTTCCGGTCTTTTGAGCTAATATTATTCCTTTGGATAGTATATCGACAAGAACAGCTTCACCCTCCTTTCCAGCCAAAGAACTTTTACCGTCATATAGTTTATCACCTACTTTCTTAATCTTTTCATATATATTATGGCTGTACACATAATACATAACAACCTGTTCATCACCGATTACAGCATCTGATTCTCCATTAATCAATAAATTTATAGCTTTGGAGAAATCTTCTGTAAATAGTATTTTAAAATCGATGCCTTTTAACTGGAGAAATTTATATGCATAATCTCCCTTTTGCATCGATACTATTTTTCCGGATAAATCATTAATATCCTTTATGTCCGTTCTGTCTGCTTTTACATATATATATGCAGGAACATCACAAATCGGTATGGTAAAATCAAATGTGGAATCTCTGTTTATACTGTAAAAAAAGTCACAAAGTATATCGGCTTCACCTGATTGAATTGCCTCTCTCCCATCTGCGAGAGGCATATGAATAAATTCTATATTTAATTTCAATTCCGTAGCAATCCATCGTAATAGCTCAACAGTCATACCATCGATATCATTATTTTTGTTTACAAAATAAAACGGAGGATAATTCGTATCCCCAACAAATATTATTACACCCTTATTATCTATATATTCCCTTTCACTCTTGTTTAAGATATCGTTGGAATAAATAAATGAGAATACAAATAACATTAAAATTGTAAAGATAGCAATTCGTTTATCCATTTTCCTTCCTTACATTGTATTATATATAATTTAATATTTATAGTCAATAAAATAATTTTATTTCCCAGTAAATAGGTATGGACATATGCCGGTTGCAAATATCAAGTGGCAAGAGCCAATAGCAAAAGGCGTAAATCGTAAATTGCAAATTCGGGAAATTGTCATTACTATGAGTGAAACAACTAAGCAATCTAAATTTACTCTTATGGGATTGCTTCACTTCGTTCGCAATGACATGATCTTTATTTGTAAATCGAAAACTGTAAATCGTAAATTGTATGGGCAGACCACTGTGTCTGCCATATTCACTTGTCTTTTCCCTGTCATCCTG
>JAGLYS010000254.1 GCA_023132105.1 Caldifarciminota bacterium | reverse complement strand
AGTCCTTCCCTCGTTATTCCTAAATGCTGAGCTGATTTTGTTATATTATTGTTGATATATTCATCATAGCTGATTCTTATCTCTCTATTCTTTAAAACATTAATTTTCTCATTCAATGTTTTAGGATTTTCATCCGTATATTTTATCTTCAATGGCAGGTCATCCACTTGCACAATCTTATCGTTAATATTTTCATTCTCTATTATTAATAATTCGATTACCATTTCCAATTCTCTTATATTGCCGGGCCATAAATAAGATTTTAACAATTTCATAGACTCATTAGAAAATGAAATATTGCTTCCTCCATGCTTATTGAGGAAAAACTCAATAAAACCATCGAGATAATCTATTCTATTTTTAAGAAGTGATAATGAAATTTCGAAAAAACATATCCTGTAATACAAATCCTCTCTGAATATTCCTTTTCTTACCAATTTCTTTAAATCCCTATTTGTTGCACATATAAGCTGAAAATCTATGTTTATCCCTTCTGTTGCCCCTATTCTCCATAATTCTTTGTTCTCTATGATTCTAAGTAATTTTCCTTGTACATTAAACGGCATATCTCCAATTTCATCGAGAAATAATGTTCCATTATCAGCAAGTTCGATTTTACCTCTCTTGCCTCCTTTATATGCTCCTGTAAAAGCTCCAACCTCATAACCGAATAATTCGGATTCTATTAAATCTTTTGGAATAGACATACAGTTAATAGGTATAAAGGGACCTTTTCTTATAGAATCTTTATGTATTGCTCTTGCAAGAATTTCTTTCCCTACACCGGTTTCCCCCGTAATAAGAAGATGCTTATTAAGTTTTACTGCTTTTTTAGCTGTTTTAATTATATTATCATCGATACCCGGTATATCATCAATCGAGTAATTATTGTAATCTTCATAATCTATTCTCTTTATTTGTTTTTCTTCTTTAAAACAGAGTATATATCCTTTATCGTGTTGTATACTCTGGAAAATGAAGTGTTTTTTGGTGCCTTTATTTTCCCATAATATTTCAATGTT
>JAGLYS010000253.1 GCA_023132105.1 Caldifarciminota bacterium | reverse complement strand
CCGGTAAAATAAGAAAAAATGATAAGATTGACAAATTAACGCTTATGTTCCTTTTCTTCATTTTTAAACCTCCATGGTGTAATGCTAAATCCCAACTTCTCATAAACAATAATTAATATAGCCGGATAAAAAAGTATGGAAAAGAAAAATGCTACTGCCATTGCAGCAGACAACACTATACCCGTACTATGCATTGCCGTCATTAATGAAGGTATAAATGATGCAAATGCAATAATAGTTGTTATTGATGTAAGAAGAACAGCTTTTCCTGTTTTTGCAATTACAATATCCATATTACCTTTTCCTTCTATAAGATATCGGTGATTTATATGCACAGCATCATCTACACCAATACCAATAAGAAGAGGAATTGATATAATATTTACAAAATCAAATTTAATCCCTGCAATAGCCATAAATCCAAACAAGGTGCCAAATGAAAGCAATAATGGTATCATTGTTATAATCGAGAGTTTGAAATTCCTGAAATCAATAAGTAGTAGTAAAAATATTGCGATAATTGCTGCCAATGAAGCAATAAGTCCGCTTCTCTCAGCTATTTCAACAAGTATATCAGACAGATTGATCATACTTGTGGTTTCATCCGTTATCGAAGTAACCTGTTTGTATAGTATATCACGATTCTCTTTCACCCAGGGGTTCTCTTTTGGAATAATATTCAATAAAAAACAGCTACTATCGCGTGATACATAACTATCCCTTATGTAAGCAGGGATCAAGTCAAGAGTAACCTTATCTGTATTTGCCATTTTTATTAATTTTATTTTAGATAGTGATACAAAACTCTTTTGAAATTTAACAAGTCTATATTCTATCTCTGAATTCTTCCCTGAAAGACTTTCAAGAAGTTCATCTACTATTGATTCCTTAACTTTATTTCCCTCTTTATCCTTACCCGTTAAATTATCAAGTTTTTCATGAAGATTATCCATTCCGCTAATATATGCAAGATCGGACATCTCGCATAGATTGTCCTCGAGCCTTGAAAGTTCTTCTCTCAACTGGATGATATTTACATAATTACCTGATCTTATATTAGATAGATATGATTTAAACTCTTCAATATAGGGTTTTCTCTCTTTCTGTTCACTATCAGCAGGTAAAAAAAGGGCAATCGATTCAATTTCCTTAATCGACTCAAGTTTTCTTAATCGTTTACCAATATCTCTAATTTCATTAAGATCACTCGAACTGTAAAATATAACATCCGGTGACATTTCAAACTCTTCAGTCATCTTATCCTGTAATGCTATTGATTCAAGCCCCTTTGCTTCCATATTCATAATATTCGTTTCAACACTTACATTTCTGGCTTGAGGTAATATTAAAAGTGCTAAAAGAAACATAGTTATTGCATAAATATAGGGTTTTGCTTTTATGCTCTTCCCAAGTTTCTCCATAAAGGTGAATTTGATTTGAATTTTATTGAATAGTTTTGTTTTTGTTTTACCTCGCTTCAAAATTCTCTCATTTCGTAGCCCCAGTAAAGCAGGAACAAGTATAAACATAGCAATCAATTCGCAAATTATCCCCATACCTGCAACAATACCAAGCTCTTTCACCATACTTGAACGAGTTATTACAAGAGCAAAGAATGCTGAAGCAGTAGTCAATGCTCCAAGAACAATGCCTGATCCGCTTTTTCTAAAACTATTACCGATTGACTCAAAGAATCCTTTTCCATCATCTCGTTCAAGTGTAAATGCAGTCAAAAGGTGAATTGCATAATCTACCCCAAGCCCTATTAAGACTACCAAATATGCAGCTGTCACCAGATTTATTCTCCTGAGAAAGAATCCTGCCATTCCCACCGTCCAAAACACACCAAGCATCAATGGGATTCCTGAAATAAGAGGAACTGAATACATTTTATATGTAATAACTAATAAAATTATAATTAAAAGCAGAGATATGAGCATTGAAGCAACTATCCCCTTTTCCCCCGTTTCACCTTCATCTTTAGCGACAACAGTCATTCCCGTTAATCCTGCCTTCACATCATATTTGTCTGCAATTTCTCTTACGGTTTTATCGATTAACGGAACACCATTCATTAAGGGAATAATGTCATTCATAGTAAAGGTTGGTTGAATTATGATTAAAGCCATAGTGTTGTCTTTATTGAAAATATAGGGACTCCCGATAAGAAATCTATCCAAAGAAGCGGATAACTCCTCTTCTTTTATATCAATTCCATCAGACGATTCTTTCATTAGATATAATATTTCTTTGATTCCATTAAATTGTCCCAGAAGCATCCTTTCATCTTCAGATAAATTTTCCTCATCAGCAGAATATTCATCCTCGAAATTATCATTTAGTTGTTTTAGGAATGGAACAATATTTGGATTTGAAAACAGATTGCTCATTCTTTTAATATTATCAATATCAAGAAGCATTAAACCATGATTTTCAAAGAAACTCATATCCATTTTCCCCTCAATCCTTGTAATATATTTTGAGTATTCGGGGTTAGAGAGTTCTTTCTGAATTGCATCAACTGCGGCTTTTACTTTTTTCTCCGATTGAATCTTATCTTCTCTGTTTCTCGATTCAACAACAACTATTATTGATGACGCAGTAGGGAAATTTTCAATAATGCTTTTAAGTTGCTTGAATCGAATCGATTCCTTCGGAGCCAAAGAATAGAAGCTAAATTCCATCTCTGTTATTGCAACACCGAATGACATAATAATTGTTATTATCACTGCTATCAGAATAGTTTTCTTCCAGTGCTTTGCAGCCCAAATGCCCCATTTTCCGAGAAATTCAGTTTTTATTTTATCACTCCTTTTGGAATTCTAAAAGTAATTTCCTCTGTAAAACCTAATTTTTTTGACAATTCCTCTATGCATTATATGATAATATACTGAATTGTATGTTACACTCTTTTTCTTCATTATATTATTATAGATGATTGCTTGTTATTGTCAAATTGTTAATAGTTCCCCCTCCCTTTAATTCTCTCCCGCCAATTTCGTAAATCGTTAATCGTAAATTGTAAATCGAAAATTCGGGAATTGTCATTGCGAGGAATGAAACGACGAAGCAATCTAAATATTAAGATTCTGTGTAGAGACGCAAGATTTT
>JAGLYS010000252.1 GCA_023132105.1 Caldifarciminota bacterium | reverse complement strand
AACTGACTCATAATCAGTGGGTCGCTGGTTCGAGTCCGGCCAGGCCCATTCCTATTTTAAAATAAATGATTTTGTATCTTGTATATTATTTTCTATAAGGTTTTTTATATTTTTATCAATAGTAAAGTAGAATATTTGCCAATTATCTTCAATTAAATTATTAAATAATTTAATTGTGTTTTTCCTTCTCTCTTCATCGAATGTTAATAGTATATCATCAAAGATAAAGAACATTGCTTTATCGTCAAATAATTTCTCAGCAATAGCAATTCTTATACATAACATCAATTGTGCATAAGTACCTGTAGATAGTTGGCTTTCATCTAATTCCCCCTGATTGCCTTTTAATAAAAAGACATTATCCGGATTCATCATTACTTGTAATTTTGAATCATTTGTGATAATTTTCATATATTTTTCTATACTTCTTAATATATTTCTGATATTAATAAGGGATTTAATATCAGTTGTTAAATTATTTTCAACATCATCGATTGAATCCAATGCAAGAATTGCGGCATCTTTTAACAGTTCATAAGAGTTAAAACGATTAATAATATTATATTCGCTCAATTCAAGATCGGTTCTATCAGCAAAATTATTAGCTTTATATAACTCTTTAATAATAGTTTCATTATTTTTTATATCACTTAAAGAATTATTTTTATTATTGATATATTTGTTGAGTTCCATGCTAATTTCATCTACTGTTGTGAGTGCATATTCGATTTTATTCTGATCATTGAGATCCCTATATTTGCTAATTAATTTATTGATACTACTTTTAATAGGAATGTTGATATCTTTCTCTAAATTGTTAAATGCAATATCAATCGAATCAATGTTAAGGTTTTTTTCAGTAGATGTTTCTTTAAATATATTCATTTGTTTTTTATGATATTCGAGTTGATCCTGTAGTTTTGATTTTATTGCAAGTTTATTCACAAATTCCTCAATCTCAGCAACCTGCTTCGAAGACCTAATATTATCTATCTTCTCTTTGATATTTTTAATATTATTCTGATTGTTTTGTATTATTTCAGCAATTTCAGTAATATTATCATCTAATTGGATAATTTCATTTTTTAAAATCGAGTGTTCATCCTCTATATTTTTGATTCTTTGTTTAGTTGAATTAAGATTTTTACCAAAGTCTTCAAGGTCAACATTGTTTTTCATAGCAGTTTTCATTATTTTATTTAATAAATCATTTTGTTTTGAGATACGATGCTTTACAAAAAAGTATGGCAATATTGTAATTATAGGAGCAACAAAGAATATAAAATTCTTTAAAAGCATATAGGAGGTTATAGACAGGACAAATAATAAAGCTGTTATAATTATTAAAAGCATTGAAATTTTATTCAATCTACCTGTTTTTGTTGTGATGTAAAGATAATCCTCATATTCACCCGACAGATTATCATATTGCTTCATTATTGACTTTTGTTTATCTATTTCTTCTCCCAATTTATAAATCCTTTCATTTAACATATCTATTTTATTCTTGATATTTTCTCTGTCCTTTTCCTTCATTTTTATGTCTATTTCAAATCCTTTTATTTTTGATAAATGCTCATTCCATTTATCGAGATCACTCTTTGCTAAACTGCTATATTTACTAAGTTCTTCAGATATCTCATTGATCTTAGCATTCTCAATTCTAACTCTTTTTAATTTTATGAGATTCTTATAATATTTTAGAATTCCATCCAGATTAACTAAATTAGATAATTCTTTCTCAATTTTATTCTTATCTTTTAGTTTATTATAATATTCTGATGTATGTTTCTTTATAACCCCTATATTTTTAAGTCTAATGTTCAGATCTTCAATTTCATCACTTGTCTTTTTATCATAATTTTTCTTTTTAAAAGTAAGATTTGATATACTTGAAATTTTTTCTTTTAATTTTGTAAAGTTGATTCCGGAAATATAACTCCTCAGAAGATTTATTATATATTTATCCTTGTCTCTCGATAGTTCATAATCAATTCCTCTTATTACAATAGAGCGAAATATAATAAAATCCTTTTGGGCTGTTTTTGTTTTTATCATACCTATATCATTTGCAAAGGTTGCTTTTTTGGGATTATAAACGGTTTTATCATTACCGTTAGATATCGTTATATCGACATCCGTATGCTTATATTCTCGCATATCGATAATTTGTCCCTTAAATTTGAAAAGTGAATATATGATTGAATCCAGTAGTGTAGTTTTTCCTGATTCATTATTGCCAAGAATAATATTAAATATACCGGGTTTAAAAGAAACACCTTTTAAAATGCCAAAATGTTTAATTTTAATATTATTGATCTTATAATTCATTATTTACTCAATAAATAGCCCTTTATTGCTAATTGTATAGATTCATTAATAATATTTGTAGGGAGATTATTCTGTTCTCCTTTGCTGATAATATGATTTATAATAATTTGTAGTTCAGGGGCAATCGATTTCGTAGCTTTAATATCTTTAATCCATATAATTGGGAGTTTATGATTGATTTTCCATTTATTATCAATTTCCTTAATTAGAGTATCTAATTGTTTTATATCATCAGTATATCCGTTAATGGAGATATAATGCTTCGTGAAAGCATTTAGCTTACCTGTCTTTTCTAAAATTTCTTTCTTCAGTCCTGCGATACTAAATGAATTTATTAGGTATTCCGACTTTGTTAAGTTAGTAATATCATTGATTGCCAAAGAGGATAATGAATGAGTATCTGTATCATATATTGATATCATTCTGGATTCGGCTTCTTTTATCGAAAGTGGATATATGCTTCCCGGAATGCACCATAATAGATTGTTAAATACTCCTGTTTGGAAATTACTATGATAATGCCCAATCCCAAGATAAATAGAGATATCCGTACTCAGGAGATTTGCAATATCTTCATAGAATATTGGAAAATGTTTGACTTTTTCTCTGTCCAAATCAATAATGCCAAAATGTTTACCTATCGGGGAACCATGAACAATTATTATAACTTTTTTTACATTGTTAATATTTATATCATCTGCAATGGAATTAAATATCTCAGAAGCGCTGTATTTGCCAGTATATGGGACACCATAAATCCTCAATTGCTCATTGATATTTTCTCCGGAAAAAGGAGAATCCGAAAATAGACGGACATTTTTAAGTGGCGAGAGAATTGGTTCCAGCGGACAGTCATGATTCCCTGGTATGATATAATAATTTATGCTACTATTGCCCAAAAGTTCCCTTACGGATATATCAACCATTTCCTTTTCAACAATATCACCCGAGATTAACATATGATTTATTTTATTCTTTAAGGCATAATCCTGGATTGCTTTAAAATTATTGATTATAAGCGAGTTTTCAATATTATTTTTTGAGCCAAAATGGATGTCGGAGATATGAATAAATTTCAATGGATTACTCCTTTATATCTATTTTTTTCAGAGATGATTATATCATATAATATTGTAGTTGTAAAATAAAAATAGTTCAGGTTTGCTACTTGATAATTTTATCTTGACAAATTAGTTAGAATAGTATATTAATGATAATGATTATCATTAGTGTCAGGATTCAGTATGAAATGTAATAGAAAATACAGAAAATCAAAGACCAGGGAAATTATATACAATATTATAGAGAAGAACGAAGAACCTATTAGTGTCGATGAAATTATGATAAAAATAAGGAAAAATAGAGAACATATCGGGATAGCAACGATATATAGGGTTGTAGATTTACTAACCGATTGGGGTTATTTAAGATGTTATACAGATAATGGAATTAAAAGGTATCAGTTTAATTCAGGGAAGCACATAGTAACATTAATTTGTAAAAAATGCGGGAGCATAGAACATATTGATTTAGATAAGATATTATCAAATAGTAAATTCAATGAATTCACAAATAATGTGAATATGTTTAATGGATTTAGAATTTTACATTGTGATCTAAAATATTATGGGTATTGTAATGGGTGTATAACTAAAATCAATTTAAATGAACAGGAGGCAAAAATGATTAGAATTGCGTTTTCTTCCAATGGTAACAACGGATTGGATTCTGAAATTTCTCAGCATTTCGGTAGATGTCCCTACTTTATTTTTATTAATATTGAAAATAAAGAGATTATCGAAGTAGAAGCAGTTAAAAATCCTTATGAACAATCTCATGGACCCGGACTGGTTCCTGAATTTATATCAAAAAATAAAGCGGATTTTATAGTTTCCGGTGGAATGGGACCTAAAGCAGTTGGTTTTTTCGAATCATTGGATATAAAACCAGTTGTTGGTATTTCAGGATTAATTAAAGATACCGTAAACGATATCATAAAGGGGAAATATGAGGTAGTAAGGTCAGATAATTATTCAATGGAAAAACATGATAAACATCATAAGGATATGGAAAACTGCGATGAAAATAGTGGTAAATAAGTATAAATAGATAAATCTAAAAATAAGAGGGGGGGAATATTTTTGAAAATTTAGTTGACAATATTATTCATTCTTCGTACAATTATTTTATGAAGCAATTGTTTTATTTTCTTTTTCTAATTGTAGTTGCTATAATTATAATGGGTTTTTACAATGAAATATCACTATCTTATCCTGATATCAAAATATATCAGGATAGTGATGTTCTGTCTGTTAAATCAAGCAATATTCAAGAAATAAAACCCCGAGATACATTTATTAGTGTAGATTCTGTTAGATACTATAATCTTCATGAATTAAATAAAGATATTGAGAAATTTCCAATAGGCTCCTTTCATGAATATCAATTTGTTTCATTTAAAGATAATTCACATTATATTATTATATTAAAACATCATCGATTATCTGATATGAATATGTTTTCATCACGCTTGATTCTTGCAATTTTATTCATAATACTATCTGTTATAATCCTGTCAATAAAAACGATTAATATGCAAACCACAGTTGCAATACTATTCTTTATTCTATTATCCTTAGTTTTCTCGACATATAAGGTTCAGTTCTATAATAGATTTTTATACTCCATACTAATATTATCTTCATCATTAGTCCCGGGTATATATATAGTATTTTTGTCAACATTCCCAAAGAGATTAAAGTATATTTCGAATATTATATTTTATTTTGCATTGATATTGAGTATTGCTGTATTTATTACCTGGTTAAGGGCATATTTCAATTTTATGGATTTTTTGATACCAAAGAATTTTAATAACCTAATTGAATCAGCAAAATATAGCCAAATCTATCTTGCTATTTCGATAATTACTGGAATGATATTGATAATTATTGAATATAGAAGAGCAAATAATATTGAGAAATTGGAACTAAAATGGTTTTTAATCGGAGAAATAGCTGCATTTGTGCCAATTCTTTTTCTATTTTCGATTCCGTTTGTTATTATAGGTCATGAATTGTTAAATCTTTCAACTTTGCTGATTTTTGTCTACGCAATACCAATATCAATTACATTTGGCATACTTAAATTTAGATTGAAAGATGTTGATTTTATTTTAATAAGGGTTCTCAGTGCATTGGCAGTATCTGTTTTTGTTATACCGCTATATATTTTATTTGTAAGAGTATTGCCAAATGCTTTAAGCATATCACCTCTTGAAACGATATACGGTATTTATTATACATTATCGATGATCATAATCATTTCATTCGGATTATATATCTACCATATATTTGAATCGTTAATCTATAAAACATTTTTTAAAAACCTATACTGGAAAAAAGAAAAAATCAAGAGATTGATATATATTTTAAAAGCAAGTAGTAAGGGGGAACAAATAATACCTGAGATACTAAGTCAAATTAGGGATGCTTTTAATCTTAATAAGATTACTATTGAAGAGAAAAGAAATAATATTAAGGTTTCAGATACTGTATTTCACTTAAAGAAAAATCAATACTTGTATCTAATAGCAAAAGAGAATGTATATATGACAACGGAGGATTTGAATATAATTAATAATTTAGTCGATGTAATAAGGCTATATATATCTGATAAAAAAGAAATGGGCTAATCCTTCAAATTTCTATTGGAAAGGGAGAGGGGATAACCACGAATAACCACTGAAAGAGAAGAGAACCACGGAAGGGAGAACCACCACGAATTCACTAACAAAGAGAAATAGACATCAGACGCCAGACGCCAGACATCAGCCGTAAGGAAGAGAGATAATATCGAATTTACGATTTACGGTTAACGATTTACGAACTTGTAACTTGTAACTTGTA
>JAGLYS010000251.1 GCA_023132105.1 Caldifarciminota bacterium | reverse complement strand
TATTATGGTATTTCTATAAATCATTTTATAGCAAATACTGAGGAAATTTTATATGCATATAGTGATTCGGCATATATATCGTATTATATACAGCGAGAGTGTATAGGAGGGGGCATATTTTGTGGTTTGGAAAGACATATATTACTGAAGAAATTTGAGATAATTCCTTTCTTAAAACTACAGATAGGATATGCAAAAGAATATCATAACAACTTACCATTGGATTGGGAGAGTAAAAAGCTTACAATAGGAACAAGTGGTATGTTTTTAGGTATAAACATAAGAGTAGGAGGTAGAAGATGAAGGTTATAAAATATTTTATAGCTATAATATTAATATTTGGGATTTATATAAATCTTTTAGCTTCGGATTACCCAATAATATCACTTCACGGGATTCAGGGTTTCCCAGTTGCAGAAGAAGGATGGAAGAATTGGAATAATCCATATTCTGCAATAAAAAAGATATTGAATGAAGAATATAAAGGATATAAGTGGGGGCTCATATTATCAGGCGATACTGCTTCTTTCTGTCTTGATACAACACAATTGCAATCTATGCCAGATACAAGAAGGATATATAATTTCTCATATTATGGTTATCAGAATGTTACAAGAGGAGTTATAGGAAGTGATGGAAAATATGAACCTGTGAGATATACAGCTGAGTACAATGTATCAAATGCAAATAGGCAATATGGTTATATTTTAACACAATTTATATATAAAGTATTACATGCATGTTATGGAAATAATTGGATATATAATCCGGATGCAAAGGTAAATATTGTAACACATTCAATGGGAGGGCTTGTAGCAAGGTCAGCATTGACATATTACTTAGAAGCGGATAGGGTTAATAAAATATTATTTGTTGCAACTCCAAATCAATCATTTTGTATTAATGAATTTGTAGAAGCAGCTGTAAGTAATTCAATTGGAGGAGCAGAAGTATGGCAGAAAAAGGGGGAATTGCTTGAAATGGGAGTTGATTGGTTATGTTTACCAACACCTGAGACAAGATTTAAGGATAATAATGAGATTACTAACCAATGGTCTAATTGGTTAAGACACAATGAAATTATTAATAATTATACAACAAGATATGCGACTATTGCAGGTAATCGAGCACCTCTTTATTCAGTAACATTTTCTCCAAATGATGGAGTTGTAATGGTAGATCAGGTTTATTTAGATAATGCAGAATTTAATGCTGTGATTTATGCTACACATTTTGGTGGAAGTGTTCCACTAACAGATGTTGAATTGGGACTTCCGACATCAACATTTACTGCTGAATTTATAAAAAACTGGATGATAGATGACGACTCAAGCAGATACGGGAGTTCAATATCAGGGGAATCGTATGGATATGACACAAGTGGACAACCTTTTTATTGGAAGGATGGATCGCTAAGGATAAGGAGTTGTGTGACTGATTATAATAAATCACTTGTAGTTGTTGCTAAACTAATTAAAAATACTCTTAAAAGGGATACAACAGGAGATACAACAAAATTCATTGAAGAAGTATTGGCAGTAAAAGCATTCCCAATATACAAGTATTCCCGTTCATTTCCAGGGGATCCTGTATTTTTAACATCAAAAGCAATAATAGAAGGAGTAGGTATTTCTACAATAAAATTAGATATAGTAGAGATGGATATGACAGGAGAGATAGCCCATAAAACACAACAACTTACAGTGGAA
>JAGLYS010000250.1 GCA_023132105.1 Caldifarciminota bacterium | reverse complement strand
TTTCATTGTTCTCCTCTATTGTTTTCGGCATATAGTAGTAATACTTTAAATAGATATTCGCATAATTATCCGTATGAATAGAATCAATACCTTCTGTAAAATAGGATAATTCTTTTTGTGGTTTTTGACCTTTTTGTTTACTACTCAGTGAATATTTCATAATTATTATCAACGCAATTCCTATTAATATAAGTCCGATTATTAATACTTTTGATTTCATCACAAACATATTTCCTTCTTCTGCTTTTTAATATTATAAAAGTTAATGAGGGCAGTACTTGCATTTAGATATTTATAATTTGAATATCTTCTTTGTATTTACATCTCTATTGTTTATCTGTCCTTTTATAAAATATACACCCTTTGGCAAATGTTTTATGGAATATCTTGCTGTGTAATCACCTTTATTAACATATTCATCAATAAGATTTCTAATTTTTCTTCCCTGTATATCAAACATTGATAATTTCAATCTACAATCACTATTTATCGAGTATTTTATATCTATTCTATCTCCTGTTTGCTTAATATCAAATGTATTTTTATTTTTTGAATTTTTAAGTTTAATCCCTGTATAATTTTCGAATCCAAACATAAACATACTGCCAATAAAGATATAATCATTATTAACTGCCAACACAAATGAACTGTTATCCAACTGCCAATTAGCATATAGGACAGGATTACTTTTATCGCTTACATCAAAAATATGTAGGTTGCCATCGGCTTCATATAAATAATTTCCAATTACACAAATATTTTTATTGCTTCCGAAATTTTCAGTGTAACCTACCTCATATATATCATTAATATTACTTATACTATATATTCTTACTCCGCCTGTCAATGTGGCAATATAAAGATAGTTTTTATATGCAAACAATTTGATAGGGGTATTGGGTATGGAAATATTTTGTATTATATATGGATTGGTTTTATCATTTACATCAATAATTATTAATGTACCTGAATAATCCAATATAAAGGCATAATTATCATATACACAAATTTCTCTGTAATTATTCATCGGCAAAAAACCAACCTCATTTGTACTATTAATATCTACGATATGTAATCCGTTATTACTACATCCCAAAATGTAGATATATTCATCCTTTAAGAAAAAATATCTTTCGGTTCCCGGTATATCGACTTTTGAATAAAAGGTTGTTGGCGTTGTAGTCCCTTTCTGATAGATATCTATCCATTCTTTTGTATAAGATGTATCATACATATTATCATAAAAAAAATATTTTGATATGCAAAGAAAATCATCGTTTGAAAACAGTTTCTTAATATAATAATCAATATATCTTGTTCCTGTATTAAACGGATCGTCTATATTACTTTTTTGAAAGGTATTATCATTCACAAGGTCATCGATCAGATAATAATAGACATTATTATCATTAATAAATAAATAATCCCCAATGATTGCCATATCGGATAAACTATCTGTAATATCTATGCTTGATGTCAAATTTGGATTGTCCGGAATAGTATCATTAATTATTTTTATTCCATATGGACTACGGTAAGAAAAATTATTTGAATTTATATCAGCAAGATAAATAAAACCATCTTTAGCATATAAATCACTGGATTCCATAAAACTCCCGAATCCATTACAGATCATTGAAGGATTCAATTTATCACTTATATCTATAATATTAATATGTCCGTTTAACATCGTAATGTCATATTCTTCATATTCATCGGAAGAATAATATAGGTAATTATTCTCGACATAAATTTTCCTGATAATATCCCAGAAGCCAGCAATATTGGCATCTGAAAGATGTTGAGGGTTATATTCATCGGACAGATCATATATTCCGATTATATTCCCAGACGATACATAAGCGATATAAAGGTAATTGCTATCAGACCATAGATCTACCATATATTCATCCTGTATAATTGTTCCTACTTCATGCATATTCAAAGAGTCGGCCACATCTATTATACTGACACTATAATCATACATTACATAAAGGCATTTCTTGGACTTTGAAAATGTTTTAGGTTCATAGGATAAGTTACATTGTGAAATAAAATGTGGATTATTAATATCCTCGATATTATATAATCTAATTGTATAGTTTAATGAATAAAGATAATTGCCGGATACGATTATATCGTTACAATTATCATTAATAGTATCAGATATTACTGGATTTGCGGGATCAGAAATGTCAACAATAGAAATGTTATTCCCTACAGTAAAAAGGTAATTTTCTTTTATTTTTATCGAATATGCAAGCAGATCAATCGAATTTATCATTTGCGGATTTGATTTATCTGCAACATTATAAACAACCAATTTATTGCCTATGCCCGCATATAGTATCGTATCTTTTACAATTACAGAATAGCATTTACCACTTATTTTTTCCTTTATAAAATGAAGAAAAGGTAAGCTATCGGATATAATATTGCCATTACTTCTATCATTATCGGCAAATACATTTACATTTAGTGATAATATCAATATAACTATTAAAATTAAATAGCTTTTTTTCATTATACATTCCTCCTGTTCTTATTATAATATCACTTTATCTTATATTTTGCAACAAAATAAACGAGGTCAGACATCAACCGAGAAAGGAGGGAGAGAATAATGAATTACACAAAGGGGGAAAGTGGAAATATTATTTATTTCTATTTCACGAATTTGGGCACGATGCATCGTGCCCCTACAATTACACGAATTGAAAACTAATTTCACAAAAGAGAGATATCTTTTAACTTTCCCTCCACAGGCGGGAGGGAATAGAAGGGAGGGGGGAAATATTAAAATAAAGAGGAAAGGATCTAATACTTTCCTCTTTCCTTAAACTGGTTAGTATGTCTATACCTATCTACCAGATTAATGGATAATTACTTGACCTTTTACTTTTCTTTGCTTAAAATTGTTATATAAAGAAAGAGAAAAATCTGGTTCAGGCACCTTTTTTTC
The DNA here is from genome assembly GCA_023132105.1 of Caldifarciminota bacterium. GTDB lineage: Bacteria > Hydrothermota > 32-111 > QNBC01 > QNBC01 > JAGLYS01. Next base: position 3,610 of record JAGLYS010000250.1, on the reverse strand, counting down.
TCAAACACTATAGGAGAGTTTGAATGGTAATAAAAGCAAAAACGATTTATAGGATATGTAATCTATTAGGTATAATAACGATAGTCCCATTTGCATGCCATGGACATAAACCCATCGGAGAAATCTTTGTTATCGGGGGTATACATAGAAGCCATGAAAGCGCACAAATATATACTTATGAGCGAATGGGAGAAATTTATCAACACCTAAAGCCGGATATTCTTTGTATCGAGACACAACAAAAGTATGTCGATGATGATAGTTATATGGGGACTCCATTCGATTTTAAGAGATTTATGATACCTTTGGCACAAAAAGACAAAACACCAATTTATGGTATTGATTGGTGGAATGATGAAAAAGGGCAAAAATGGCAAGAGTTACAGCAAAAGGCTTTTAATGATACTTCCTTAAGTTCTGAAATTAAATTAATCGGGGGAATATTTTTACTTCTTAATGAATATTTTAAAAGCAAAGATTTTGAAGATATAAATTCACAATACATTACGAACTTATGGAAGGCTAAAAATGAATTTAAGTATTACATCTTATCTCGATATTCCGAATATGAATTTATTGCGGAATTTGAAAATGAAAGAAATAATCATATTGTTAATAATATACTAAAAATAATCAAAGAACATCCTGACAAAAAAATATTGATTGCTATTGGAATCGATCATAAATATTATATTGAACGAGAGCTCCGAAAAAGAGGGATTCATGTACTTAATGTTAAAGAGGTTATTCAAAAATGGTGGAAATAAAAAGTTAGAAGGAATAGTAATATTCAAAATATATACTTGATTTTCTATTCAATTCGGATTATACTTAAAATTATATGAGATGTATGTAAATAATATATGAAAAACAAATTTATTCTATTATAGAGATATATACAATATTATCAGATAAAAATAATGAGATAAAAAGGAGTTTATATTTTGAAAAACTATCCTGTCAGAATTTCTGCAAAAGCAATTATAATAAGTAACGATAGATTGCTTACAATTAAACATGAACAAAATAATGAGAAATATTTCACACTCCCGGGTGGCGGACAAAATCACAATGAAGATTTAAAATCAGCATTAATTCGTGAATGTCTTTAAGAAATTGGTAGGGCAACTTCTTTTAACTGCAAAAATATAGATAAAATTGCAAATAGTTAAAGGAGATAATTTTATGAACAAGAAATTATACAATCTTCCAAAATATTATGATGTTGCTTTCTCATGGGACATCACTTTCGAAATCAAACTATTTCAAAAATTCTTTAAGAGATATGTTCCTTTTGATGTAAAAAACATACTGGAACCGGCATGTGGCACAGGTCGTTTTCTTGTGAGTTTCCCTGAGTACGGATATCATATAACGGGATATGACAATAGCCCTGAAATGATTGAATATACACAGAAGCGGGTAGCTGACGAAGGACTACGGAATAGGGCAGCAGTAATAACCGGGGATATGAGATCTACAAAATTTAAGACACAATTCGATGCTGCTATCAATTCAATAAACAGCTTGGGTTATCTTCTTTCGGATGATGATATTCTATCACATCTCAGAAATACAGGTGAATCACTTAGAAGTGAGGGGATTTACATTGTTCATCTTGCCTGCGCCTGTGATAAATTAGAACCTTGCGAAGATGAAGGATGGATTATAGAGAAAAATAGGATTCGTGTAAAGACAATTTGGGCTATAGAAAAAGAAGACAGGCAAAAGAAAATTAGTTATCAGGTCTGCAAAATGGAGATCAATGACCATGGTAAAAATATTGTGTTAGAAGAACAGCATATACTAAGGCTTTGGATTTTTGAGGATCTAAAAAGTCTAATTAGAAAATCAGGTAAATTCGAATTGGCAGCAATATATGACGAAAGCCATAAACAAATTCCTTTGAATACTCACATATGCGGAGAATTAGGCAACTTATATTATGTGCTTAAAGCATTATAAAAGATGTTAACAGGGACGGTGTTTGCATTTAGCATCTATTTTATGTATCATTAGCAGAGGTTATTATGATAAAACTACCTTTGAAAAATATATTTATATTAACGGGAGCGGGTATTAGTGCAGAATCAGGAATAGCTACATTCCGGGGAACCGGTGGTCTCTGGAACAATTACCGTATAGAAGATGTAGCTACACCTGCGGCATTTAATAAGAATCCTTCCCTCATCTGGGAGTTTTACTTCGAACGAATAGACAAAATTAGAAAATCAAAACCAAATGACGGTCATTATGCGATTAAAAAACTTATATCTTTAAGTAAAAACATACATTTGATAACACAAAATGTTGATGATTTGCACGAAAAAGCCGGCATTAAAAATGTGATCCATATGCATGGAGATATTATGACAGCATTTTGCCCTAAATGTAAAAAAAAGTATTCCGTAACGAGAATCAAAAGACCTTTACCAATGTGTAAACAATGTGATTCTATTCTCAGGCCAAATGTAGTATGGTTTGGAGAAAAACCGATTTATTTAGAGAAAATATATAATCTTCTAACAAAATCCTCTGTTTTTATATCAATAGGGACATCCGGTAATGTTTACCCCGCTGCTGAATTTCACTTAATTGCAAAATCCTTAGGTGCCAGAACAGTGTTCATCAATCTTGAAGATACCGGGATACAATCGGATCTTTTCTTTTTGGGTAAAGCGGGTATCATTTTACCACAGCTATTTGATAAATGGATTAGTAAAGGTTATATTGAATTTAACAAGTAAAGGGTGGCAAATAAGCCACCCTGATTTCCGGTATTCACTTAATCCTCTGTATTATCATTCTCCCCTTGGTGGAGAAGTGTGTTTTTCGATAACATTGAACAACCATTGTCCGTTCTTTTCTTTCTTAATCGTTTCAACAGATTTTCTCTCATCCGTTTCCTCCTTTATATCTCGATTATTGAAATATTTACTACTAACTGTTTTTACAATTACTAAAATAAGAATAGCAATATAAATCAGGAATAGTGCCTTTACTATTTTTAATCTTGTTTCATTCTTTACATTTTCCAATAACATCCACATATTAATTATTGTTGCAATTTACATTCCAAAATATTAAGTTGCGTAATTATGTATAATTAGGATTTAATTAAATTAAATTGTGAATTTAGTATACAATATTGTGCAAGAACTACACAATAAACATTTTTTAGATTATTTAATAATGCTCTCGATATAATTTAATGTCTCTTTGCCTGTATTTTTCCACCAAAATGTTGATGCCCATTCTATAGAATCTTTTACAAATCCGTTATACCTCTCTCTATCTTTAAGGAGATAAATCACCTTATCTGCAAGATCTTTTAGATTACCATATTCATAAAGAAGACCCGATCTGCCAATGTTAACGGAATCTCTTAAGCCTGGAACATTGCTGGCTACAACAGGTGTGCCACAAGCATTTGCCTCGATATTTACAAGTCCCCATCCTTCTATCAATGATGGATAAATCGAAAGATATGCCTTTTGTAACAATTTTACCTTCCTTTCTTGAGAAACATATCCTGTGAACAAGATTTTATCCTGTATATTAAGATTCTGTGCAAGAGACTTTAATGTATTAATATAATCACCACTTCCGA
>JAGLYS010000025.1 GCA_023132105.1 Caldifarciminota bacterium | reverse complement strand
GTCCTTTGGATGGCATGTTATAGAAATAGACGGACATAATTTCGAAGAAATAAGTAGAGCATTTAAAGAATTTAAAACTATTAAAGGAAAACCAACAGTTATTATAGCTCATACAATAAAAGGGAAAGGTGTATCCTTTATGGAAAATAATGTAGAATGGCACGGTAAAGCACCTGATAAAATCCAGAGGGATCAAGCGGTAAAGGAACTTGAAAGAAATGTCTGAGAAGTATTCACTTAGAAAAGTTTATGGAAAAACATTGGCTGAATTGGGAGACAAATATAGAAATATTGTTGTTCTTGATGGAGATCTTGCAAAATCCACTAAAACGGAAATATTTCAAAAAAAGTTTCCGGATAGATTTTTTGATATAGGAATTGCCGAAGCAGATCTTGTAGGGACAGCAGCCGGACTTGCATCATGTGGTAAAATACCTTTTGTCAGTAGTTTTGCGATGTTTGCGACAGGAAAATGTTGGGAACAGATAAGGAATACTATTGCATATTCAAAATTTAATGTTAAGATAGTAGCAACACATGCCTGTCTCTCTGTAGGAGAAGATGGAGCATCCCACCAGAATTGCGAAGATATTGCTATAATGAATGTAATTCCGAATATGCAAATTATAGTACCTTCGGATGATGTTTCAACAAGATTTTTTACCGAAGAAATAGTTAGTATTGAAGGTCCTGTATATATGAGACTTCCAAGGAATGAAACAGAACGAATATACGGTGAAGATAAACAATTCAAATTCGGAAAGGCTGAGATATTAAAAGATGATGGTGATATTACGATATTTTCTATGGGTTTAATGACAAATATAGCTTTGAAAGCTGCATATATATTGAAAAAAGAGGGGATTAAAGTGAATATAGTTGACATACTAACTGTCAAACCGATTGATAAGGAGACAATTCTAAATTTCTTAAAGAAAACAAATAAAGCTGTCGTATGTGAAGAACACGAAATAAACGGGGGGCTAACTTCTATTATTTCACAATTGTCAGCTCAATATTTACCATCTCATATAGAATCCGTTTCCATTGAAGATAAATTCGGGAAATCAGGAAAATGGAATGAACTGTTTAATGAATATGGATTAACGGAAAATAATATAATTAAAAAAGTGAAGGTGTTACAAAATGATTGAATTTTCTCATGTTTACAAATACTTTAAAAAAGATTGGGCAGCTTTGGAGGATATTTCTTTTAAGATTCAAAAAGGAGATTTTGTTTTTCTCACAGGTGTTTCAGGATCCGGAAAAAGCACACTCCTTAAATTGATCTATATGGAGGAGAAACCTACAAAAGGTGAGGTTTTTGTGGATAATCTCTCTTCAGCTACTATTAGAAAAAATGATATCCCTTTCTTGAGAAGAAAAATAGGTGTAATATTTCAAGATTTCAAGTTATTGGAAGATAGAAATGTTTATGAAAATATTGCTTTCGGACTTGAAGTTACCGGTGGAAGCAGGAGACTGGTAAGGGAAAAGACACTTGAAATTCTACAAAAGCTTCGTTTAGGTCATAGAAGAAATGCATTTCCATATCAGTTGTCAGGAGGAGAAAAACAGAGGGTTGCGATTGGCAGGGCGTTGGTAAGGGAGCCATTTATACTACTTGCAGATGAACCAACAGGGAATATCGATCCGGAGACCAGTAAAGATATATTAAAACTGATGAAGGATATAAATGCAGAAGGAACAGCAGTATTAATGGCAACACATGATATTGATTTGGTAAAGGGTTCGGGGAAAAGGGTTTTAAATTTAGAACATGGAAAATTAATGGGGGATTTATGATTATTATTATTAGAGAAGCTATTAGAGGTATGATTCACAATAAAATGATGGTATTTGTTACCATTGCCGTAATATCTTTTTCCCTTATTATATTAGGAGGATTTAGTATATTTACAATAAACGGATTAAGGTTTATAAATCTCGCAGAATCCAAGATTAAAATCGAAGCATTCCTGGCAGACGGACTCAGTACTGCGGAAGTGGACAGTCTGTCTAAGAGAATCGGCAATATTGAAGGTGTAATTAATATCAGTTATATATCAAAAGATGAGGCATATAAATCATTTAAGGATAGACTTGGAAAAGATAAGGATATGCTTGAAGCTCTATCCGTAAATCCACTGCCCGCATCACTTGAAATTGACCTTGACCCTGCTTATAAAACATTGGAAAATCTGGATAAAATTTCATTAAAAGTGGCACTTTTCAGTGGAATAGAAGATGTCTCATATGGCAAGAGATGGATAGCAAAGGTTGATAAAATAATTAAGGTTCTTTTACTTGCAGATTTAATATTCGGTATCATACTGCTTGTTTCTTCAATTTTGCTTGTAACTATGACAGTGAGATTAAATGTAGAATCAAGAAGGGATCATATCGATATTATGCGTTTGGTAGGAGCCACGGATAGTTTTATAAGAATCCCGTTTATTTTTGAAGGACTTATTGCTTCATTTATAAGCAGTGTTATTTCCGCATCTGTAATTTATGGTGTGTTATTTCTTCTCACTTCAAGATTTAAGGATATGAGAGGAGATATGAATGTAATTGCTGTCTCAATTTTCATACTGGGTATTCTTATTGGCATTATCGGTAGTAAAATTGCTGTAGATAAATATTTAAAAGAGAGGGTATAATATGCCGAAATTTTTTACATTCAAAGGAGGAATTCATCCGGGAGAGTTTAAATTTACCGAGAGAGATGCTATTGAAGATTTTGTAGCTCCTGATGTTGTTTATATTCCTTTGTCTCAACATTTTGGGAAACCAGCAAAACCCGTAGTGAAAAAAGGGGATAAGGTTTATGTGGGTTCCCTTGTAGGAGAACCTGATGGTGGGTTTTCTGCTTCGATTCACTCCTCTGTTTCGGGAACAGTTAAAAAGGTAGATAAATATCACCATTTCTCGGGCAATATGGAACAAACTGTCATTATAGAAAATGACGGACAAATGGAAAAAGATCCTGCAATTAAATCTGCTTATTCCGATTCGATTACACCGGAGAAAATCATTGAAATTGCAAGAGATTACGGAATTGTAGGATTAGGTGGAGCAACTTTCCCTGCATCTATTAAAATGAGCCCCCCTCAGGGAAAAACATTTGATACATTAATTCTCAATGGTGCGGAGTGTGAACCTTATTTAACAAGTGATCACAGACTTATGATTGAATTCCCCGAAGAGATTATTCTGGGAGCACTATTGATTAAAAAGGCTATTAATGCAAACAAGCTTATAATTGCTATCGAAGAGAATAAAATGGATGCCGTAAGTGTTTATGAAAAAATTAAAGATAAATATAAATTTGACATTGCTATATTAAAGACGAAATATCCTCAAGGGGGCGAAAAGCAGATAATTAAAGCGATTCTTGACAGAGAAGTTCCCGAAGGGGGACTACCTGTCGATATTCACACATATGTACAGAATGTAGGAACAGCTTATGCGTTATGGGATGCCGTATATAATGGAATGCCCCTTGTAAAGCGGATAGTCAGTATAACAGGATCAGTTAAAAACAGAAAGAATTTAAAAGTTGCTATCGGTACTCCAATTTCAGCATTGATTGAACACTGTGGCGGTTATATGGGTGAAGCGGGAAAACTGATAACCGGTGGACCTATGATGGGGATTGCTCTTTATACAGACGAAATTCCCGTAACAAAGGGGACATCAGGGGTTCTAATCCAAAGAAAGGAAGAGATGTCACTTGATGAACCTACAAATTGTATCCGTTGTGGCAGATGTATAAGTTCTTGCCCAATGGATTTGATGCCAAATTTACTCGGAGACTTTTCTGAATTTTATAAATTCGAAGAATCAAAAGAATTAGGTGTCTTAAATTGTATAGAATGTGGAAGTTGTAGTTATGTTTGTCCTGCAAAAAGGCATTTAGTTCAATTAATCAAAGTAACAAAAGCTGAATTGAAGAAAAAAGGTAGGTGAGTAATGGCAATAGAAACAAAATTATTAACAATTACACCTGCTCCACACATAAAGTCCAAATTTTCTACAACACGGATGATGTCAATTGTCATTATCGCTCTTATGCCGGCATTTATCGGATCAATTTACTTTTTTGGATTTAGAGCATTGTTGATAACATTAATAAGTGTTGCAAGTGCAGTTTTTACTGAATTTGTTTATCAAAAATTGTGTAGAAAAAAGGTAACGGTAACGGATGGCAGTGCTGCCCTTACAGGATTGCTTCTTGCATTTATAATTTCTCCGTCTGTTCCTCTCTGGTTGCCTGTTGTCGGATCGGTATTTTCCATTCTAATAGTTAAACAACTTTTCGGAGGTGTTGGATTTAACTTTTTAAATCCGGCTCTTGCAGGAAGGGCTTTTTTAATGGCTTCATGGCCGGCATTTATGACGGCAGAATGGATGACACCAAAGAGCGGTACATTGTCGGGAATTGAATCTATAACAACTGCGACACCACTCGGAGCATTGAAACTTTCCGGATATTCTGCAAATGTAGCTGGTTCTCTAAATTCGATGGAATCACTAAAACATTTATTATTAGGGAATGTCGGGGGTAGTATCGGTGAAACATCTGCATTATTGCTCTTGATAGGTGGAATATTCCTGATAATAACCGGGATAATTGATTGGAGAATTCCATTATCATATATTGGTAGTGTTTTTGCACTTTATATTGTTCTTTTCCTTACGGGGGTAAGTCAATTAACCCCTATTTTTCATATACTTGCAGGAGGTTTGATGATAGGTGCGTTTTTTATGGCAACAGATCCTGTTACAAGTCCTATTACAAAAAAAGGAAGATGGATATTCGGTGTATGTGCAGGACTTCTTACTGTGTTGATAAGGCAGTGGGGAGGTTACCCTGAAGGGGTCTCGTATTCCATACTTATTATGAATATGTTTGTACCTTTAATTGAAAAATATACTCTTCCCAAACCATTTGGCAGGGTAAGGAGGACAGCATGAAAAGTATTAAGATGATATTATCGCTTACGATAATCTGTGCATTAGCAGGTGTTGTTTTAGCAAAAACTTATTCCGTCACAAATCCAAAAATTGAGGATGATAAAAAAGCAAAGGTTATTGAGAATTTGTCCAAAGTTATCGATGCCGACCATTTTGAATCTTCTATTCCGGACACGCTCTGGTATGCTCTTGGTAAAGATAATGATACACTTGGGATTGTATTCAAATCATCAGGAAGTGGCTTCGGAGGACCTATAGAAGCCTTAGTCGGACTTGGTAATGATAGCATAATTATAGGTGTCAAGATTGCAACACCAGGAGAGGGACTGCAAGAGACACCTGGGCTTGGTGTTAAAGTAAGCGAACCCAAATTCATGGATCAATTCAAGGGGAGGGTTTTAGAAGATCTTAAAATTATTAGAGATGGGGGGAAAATAGAGTCTATTACCGCTGCAACCATTTCTTCGAGAGGAGCAACTGACGGGATATATGATGCAGTGAAAAAATATGAGAAATATCTACCTAAAAAAGAGGTGAGAGATGTCCCGGAAGAATAGTAAAATGGGTTATCTGGTAAATGGTGTTATAAAAGAGAACCCCGTATTAATGCTTGTAATCGGGCTTTGTCCTGCACTTGCTGTCTCAACTTCTGCCATTAATGCACTTGGAATGGGCATTGCGGTTTTATTCGTTCTGACATTCTCAAATCTTACGATATCACTTATTAGAAAATTAATACCAAATGAAGTTAGAATTCCTATCTTTATTATTGTAATTTCAACATTTGTAACGGTAATCGATTACTTTATGCATGCTTATATTCCGGAATTATATTCGAATTTAGGTGTTTTCGTTCCGCTTATAGTCGTTAATTGCATTATTCTTGGAAGAGCCGAAGGATTCGCATCAAAACACAATCCGTTTGATGCATTACTTGATGGTTTAGGTTCAGGATTTGGATTTATACTTGCAATTTTTCTAATAGGAGCTTTCAGAGAAATTCTTGGAAGCGGAACATTCTTCGGAGTGCCTGTATTCGGACAAGCATTTACAAAAATACCGGTTCTGTTTTTTATTTTACCCCCAGGAGGATATCTTATAATTGCATTACTAATAGTATTTATGAATATATATAAACATAGGAGGGAACATGCAGCCTAATCTATTAATGATATTTCTCGGTGCTTTTTTAGTTAATAATATTATATTGATGCGTTTTTTAGGATTATGTTCCTTTTTTGGCGTTTCAAAAAAATTATCGGTTTCCATAGGAATGAGCTTTGCAGTAATTTTCGTAATGACAATATCAGCATGGACAACGATGTTAATATATCATTTGATACTTGCCAAGTATAATCTGGTTTATTTAAGAACAGCTACTTTTATTCTTACAATTGCAGGTACGGTGCAATTTGTAGAGATGTTTCTAAAGAAATATGTTAAAAATCTTTATAAAGCAATGGGAATATTTCTGCCACTTATTACTACTAACTGTGCTATTTTAGCAGTAACATTTCTTTCAGTAGATTTTAATTATAATTTTGTAGAGACAACAATTTATTCGATTGGAGTGGGAATGGGTTATCTTTTAGCCATTGTCCTTATTTCATCACTAAGAGAGCGATTGGAAACAACCCCAATCCCTCAATTCTTAAAAGGTTACCCTCTTGTTTTTATTACAGCAGGATTAATGTCATTGGCATTCTTGGGTTTTTCCGGTTTATTCGGTGTTTCATTGTGAGGTCAATATGAATGAATTATTGTCTGGATTAATAGTGCTGGGCGGTATAGGTCTGGTTGTATCTTTAATTCTTGTTATTGCAAATAAAAAACTTGCTGTCGAGAAAGACCCGTTAGCAGAACATATACGAGAAATATTGCCCGGAGCTGACTGTGGTGGTTGTGGATATCCCGGCTGTGAAGCATATGCCGAAGCCTTAGCAGAAGGTAAAGCCGATCCGCATTTATGTACAGTGGGAGGGGTTGAAACAGCGGAAAATATAGGAAAATTGTTAGGTGTTAAAGTTGAGATAAAGGAACGTAATGTTGCAAGATTGCATTGTCAAGGAACAAATTCAGTTGCCAAAAAGAAAGCTGAATATAAAGGGATTAAAACATGTACAGCTGCGGACATCGTAGCTCTTGGTGACAAAGCCTGTCCATTTGGATGCCTTGGTCTTGGGGATTGTGTGAATGTTTGCCCATTTAATGCTTTGCATATAGGTAAAAGCGGATTACCTGTTACGGATATAGATAAATGTACAGGTTGCGGAAAATGTATAGCAGCATGCCCCAGAGGAATATTATCTCTTGTTCCTGTATCACGAACAACAGTTATATCGTGTTGCTCTCATGATTTTGGGCTTATTGTTAAACAATATTGTTCCGTAGGTTGTATCGGTTGTAGTATATGTGCAAAAAAATGCCCTGAAGAAGCCATTACAATGGATAATAACCTTGCAGTAATCGATTATTCAAAATGTACGAATTGCGGAATATGTATAGAGAGCTGTCCTACAAAAGCAATACTTAAGGTCGAAGGCAGGGTTGTAATAGTCCCTAAAGATGTGTAATCGAAAAGGTAACAGAAAAACAGCTTTTTGATTTGGGGCATAGCGTAATAATATTGATGTGATAATCGGACTTATTTCTATATATATTCTATATATTTTTCAATATCGACCCCTAAATGATAGATAAGGGAGGATATTAATATATTTTTAATTCTCTTTCTCTCGGATTTAAATGTATTATAATTTATGCTTTTTAAGTTACCAATCTTTATTTTGTCAAGTGTTGTAATTACATTGTTTTCAGTGTTTATAAAATCGTTATCATTAAAGCAGTTAGAACAAAAAAATCCACCATCTTTTGAAGAGAAAAAAGCATTCGATTTTAGAGGTGTCTTACACTTTATGCATTGTTTTGTATTGATGTCATAACCAAGTATATTTAATAGATTTAAAATGAAATAATAAATATAAAGAATATTTTTATCATTATTAGCATGATTAAATAGTTTGAAAAGAACATTGTCCACTATACGATAGATATCATTTGAAGGGACATGTTTAGGTAAGACCTTTAGTACTATTTCAAATATAAAGGAAACTCTGAAGAATGTAACAATATTTTTAGAAAGAGATATACCGGGTATAATCAATGATGATTCTTTATGCTTATACATTTCACCAGAATGTGGGGTATACAAAACAAAAGATGACTTAGAATAGGTGTCGAAAATTTCAGGTGAGAATGTATTGTTTTTTCCAATCCCTTTTATCATTATGGAAACTACTCCATAATCGCGAGAGAACAGCGTTATAATCCTGCTTGTCTCTCTAAATTCAATATTCTTTAATACATATCCCTCTGTTTTGATTAAAGACATTCTGTATCCTGTTCCAAATATTATATTTGTATATTTACAATTATAGATTTTATTTTTCTATCATTGCATGATTTAACAGATATTTCCAAATCATTAATTTTGATGGATTCATATTTTTCAGGTATTTTACCCATCTTATGTATTATATAACCTCCGATTGTTTCATATGCATCGGATTTGTAAATATTACATCCAAATTTTTTATTGAATACCTCAATTTCGCAATTTGCAGTCACCTGATAATTGTTCGTATCAATCTTTTTAATCAATATATTCTCTTTTGAAAACTCATCTTCAATTTCACCAAACATCTCTTCCAGGATATCTTCTATTGTAATTATTCCTTCCGTTTCTCCGTACTCGTCAATTATTGCGGCAATACTTATTCCATAATCTTTCATTTCATAAAATAGTTGATTAATATGTTTGGAAGGGGGAATAAATAAGATCTTTTTAATAATCTTATTTAAATTGAATTGTTCCTGAGTAATAAAATCCAGGATATGAATATATCCTAATATATGATCCAAATCTTTTCTGTATACCAATAGTCGAGAGAATCCACTTTTATTGAAAACGGTTTTAATCTCATTATGATTCGAAGATATATCTATCCCGGTAACATGCATTCGAGGAATAATTATATCCGATACCGTAATATTCTCAAGATTCAACATTTTATTCAAAATTATTTTCTCGTTTAGTGATATAATTCCATCTTGTTCAATAATAGTTATTAGATCTCGCATTTGATCTTTTGATATTTTTTCTTTATGATTAAAGATCTTAAATTTATTAAATTTAGTACTTATCATATCAAGCAGCCTTATAAGCGGGATAAATAATTTTTCAAAAAGAGTAAGTATAAATATTGTTTTGGGAAAGAATATCTTTGCTCTGTTCCTTGCCCATAATTTTGGGGCAATGTCTCCTACAATAAGGATAAAGGATGTTATTATAAGTGTAGTTATTATATCATTATATTTTGCCAAGATATATTTGCTTGTAAGGGAAGATATAAATATCACCGTCAGGTTGTTTCCGATTAAAGTTGTAGAGATAATTATCGACGGGTTTTTGTAATAGGTAATAATCCTATCTCTTATAGTTTTTTTGGTTTGCATGTAATTAACTTTGTCTGTTGACAAAAATGATATTTCTGTAGCATTAAAAAACGCAGTAAAAACCAGGAGAATAACATCGATTATAAGTACAATTATCATTCAATACCATCTCTTTTTATTAAAACTCTATCTGCTATTCTATTTTTTACACTTAATACTTTAAAAATATAATTATTAAACAAGATAGAATCTCCTTTCCTGGGAATATGACCGAGCAGGAGTGTCAATTGTCCATTCAGGGTTTCAATATTTTTATTTTTAAAATCAATATCAAGTATATCGGATAACCTATCGATCTCTATGTTTCCTGAGACTTCCATAAATTTGCCTGTATGCGTATTTATTCCGTCACTCTTGAACATATCAAATTCATCCTTAATCTCTCCAACAACTTCTTCAAGTATATCTTCCATTGTTACGATGCCAAGAAATTCTCCATATTCACCTATTACGATTGCCATATGCATATGCTTTTTCTCAAAAGTATTTAGAAGTTTATAAGCACTCGAAGTATTCGTGACAAAAATTGGTTCCTTTATATAATCGTTTACCGAAAACCGTGTGCTCTTATTATATTTTATAAGATATTTTATATAAAATATTCCAATGATATTATCCTCATCCGGTTCAGTTACAGGAT
>JAGLYS010000249.1 GCA_023132105.1 Caldifarciminota bacterium | reverse complement strand
ATTTGTGAATTCGTGGTGGATCTCTCTTTCCTCTTCTCTTTTCGGCTGGCGTCTGTCGTCTGTCGTCTGGCGTCTATTCCCCATTAAAGATTTCTTTTTAAATATACAAGCCCCATTATGCTGCAAATAATTATTGTGCTTAGAGAAATAATTATAGACACAGGTATGGAAGCCCTGGAAACGGCAAAACCTATCAGAGAAAACAATATTTGCATAACAACCATAATCATTACTGTCCCGGGTACGGATAGACCTCCCGAGTGAAGTATATCATAAAGATGTGTTCTATCCCCTCCGAATATATTCTTTTTCAATATAAATCTTCTTGTCATTGCGAAGAATGTATCGAATATAAAAATACCAATCATATAAAGTGAAGCAAGAAAAAGAGGAAGATTAAAGCTGATATTTATCAAAATAATCTCATAAACAATCATAAACCCGATAAAATATGCTCCTCCATCACCTAAAAATGTTTTGGCAGGATATAAATTCAAATATAAAAACCCAAGTATTGCCGGGATTAAAGCATAATTTATAATTCTTACATCTCCGCATACATTGGAAGGTGCGAGAAATGTAAGCGAAAGCAGAGCAACTATGGCAAGACTACCACTTAAACCGTCTATTCCATCCATAAGATTGAATGAATTTATAAAACCTATAATAAGAATATATGAAAAAATAACGGAAATAAACAGAGGAAGATCCAACCAAAGGTGTGTTTTTAATAAAAATAGTGGAATTATAAATAAAAACTCAAGGAATAATCTGATATAGGGATTCAAATTATTAATATCATCTCTCATACCGAGCAACAGGAACATATATGGGATTATAAGAATAAAGGGATTGATAGGGATCTTAAAAACCATTTCCAATATTAAAAATGTTAGGGCTATGGCAATACCACCACTTAGTGGAACAGATACCTTATGTGGCTTAAGAATTCCATCGGGATTATCCACAAAATTCATCTTTATGAAAAGATACATAAAGAGATAATTCAATCCTAAGGATAAAACCAACGCCGAGATTATTGGCAATATATTATTAAAATACATACTCCTACCGCCAATCATCCGCTTTTGTTATATAGTTCCAATTCAATATTATTTTACCTCCAACGAATTTCTTATATTTAGATATTCCTGTAATGCCTTTTTCCACATCGGCATCTTATAGTATTTGGAAATCTTTGCATTGTTCAAAACCGAATATTTCGGTCTCTTTGCCTTCGTTACATATTTATCATAAGTGGTTTTTGAAAGATTTGCATCATTAGATGAGAACTCTAATATTGTTTTGGCAAATTCATACCAGCTGCAGAAACCACTATTGCAAACATGATATATTCCATAATTTTTTATTTCATTAATAATAATAACCTTTATAGCTCTTGCTACATCCAGGGTGTGAGTAGGAGACATAAATTGATCGGCAACAATTTTCAATTGTTTTTTTTCCTTAGCGTATTTTAATATCTTTTCAACGAAATTTTGATTTTTTTCCGTTGAACCTGCAATTCCGAACAAAGAGGATACCCTAAATATAAAATGCTTTTTAGCATAATGTTTTGCAAAATCTTCTCCGGCTAATTTAGAGAGACCGTATACATTCAAACCTTTAGTTGTGTCCTCTTCATTGTAGGGGCTATTTTTATTGCCATCGAATACATAATCGCTGCTTATGTGAATAAATGTAATATCTCTACTTGAACAAAATCTAGCTATCTCCTGAACAGCGAGAGAATTTATATCAAAGGTTTTTTTAATATTATCCTCACATTCGTCCGTTTTATTGTAAGATGCACAATTAATTATATAATCGATATTAGTATATTTTTTTAATTTTCTATATACAGTTTTCCATTTTTCAATATCCAGATCCTTTCTATAAATTGGCAATAAATTTATATTTTCGGATTTGGTGAAAATTTTTACAATATCGCTACCTAATTGTCCGTTAGAACCTAAAAGAAGGATTTTTTTCATATATCAAGAATACCTCCATATATCCCGACTTTCGTATATTGATTATAATCCTTCCGTTAAGAATTGTCTACTGTTGCCTAAAGTCTATTATTTGTAAATCGTAAATTGTGAATTGTAAATTGTAGGGGCAAACCTATATTCTTGTCTATTCTACTAAGCTCGTCATTGTCATTGCGAGGAGTGAAACGACGAAGCAATCTCATATTTACTCTTGTGGGATTGCTTTACTTCGTTCGCAATGACATGATCTATTTTGTAAATCGTTAATTGTAAATTGTAAATCGAAATTCGTGTTTATTTTTCTATATTCCCTCTCGGCTGATGTCTATTCCCAATTATTTGTGAATTCGTGGTGGATCTCTCTCTTCTCTATTCTCAATTAACTATTCTCTCCCCTCCCTCTCTATTTACTTAAAAATAAAAGATCTTAAACACCGACTTATATAAATATGCAAATTTTCTATAAATCCATTTATTTTTAAAATACTCCCATCTGTCTGCATATTTTTTAAACAATTTATTCCCTGTAATATTATAGAGTATATTTAGTTGCACAATATGTAGTGAATGATAGAAATAAGATGTAAGCATTTTCATATTCGTATCGGAAAGTTCATATAAAGACCAATATCCCGTATCATATCTGTATAAATTGTTTGCAATCGTATCTGAAAACCTATAAAACCATCGTTTTATAATCGAGTCCCTTGTAATCAAGTAATAATCCCAAACACCCATAACAGCCCACATAAAACCGTTCAAGATGTGATATGAAGGAATTAATGTTTCCTCAATCCAGAATCCTCTGCGATTCATTGCCATAACACCCCCATATTCCAGTGGCGTAGCTATAGATTTAAATACTTTCTCACATAGATCCAAATATTTCCTATCTATAGTTTCTTTATAAGCTCTTGTAAGAAGTGATAATCCTGCCCCTTGAGCAAGACCTGATGCCCAGGGAGCTTTCAATTTTCCATGATAATCCCAGTCAAAATCGGCATACCATAACCATATTCCATATTCATTTTGTTTAATATTATCCATATGCCATTTTACCTGATTCATAAATCTATCGAACCATTTTGCATCCCCCGTCTCTTTCCATCTGTTATAGCATGCAAGTCCGTACTGGGCTATGGCAATATGATACTTTTGTTCCCCAACCTCTCCATGATAATTTAGTATAATAACACCATTTTCATCAAAAGGACCCGGGTAATCCGCTTTATAAGAAAATTTTTGATAAAATTCACCGGGATTATTATAATCTATATTTTGATTTACTTCCGGTTCCCCATGCCAAAATGTAAGCTGGCTATTTTTCTTAAGGACATAGGCATTGAATATTCTGCTTAAATAGCTAAATTTTCTAATCATAATTATGCATCTGCATTATAGTAGATTTTACATATTATTTCAAATCATTTTTATGATACCACTCCTTCAATTCTTTATCCCCTTCCGTGGTCTGTTTCCTCCCGCCTGTGGAGGGAAAGTTAAATGATGTTTATCTTTCGTGAAATTAGTTTTCAATTCGTGTAATTAAAGCAATAAATTATTCCCTTCTCTTTAGTGTAATTTGTTATAAATTAGTGAAATCAAGTTTAAAATTTCTTTTCCCTCTTTCTCCT
>JAGLYS010000248.1 GCA_023132105.1 Caldifarciminota bacterium | reverse complement strand
TGATACTTGGTGAAACAGAAAATGAACTTGAAAAGGGAAGCATAGCTTATGTTTCTCCAGGTATTAAACACCAGTTCAGGAATACTGGGAAGGGGGATTTAAAATTATTATGTCTTGTTCCGGAAAAAGGGGATTCGTACTAAGTCTTATCTTTACTCTTATTGTATTGCCTATTTTTCTTTTTTCACAACTTATAATTACCGAAGTAATGAGTAATGTTAAGGGGAGTGATAGCTCTATCGGTGGTACTCCCGGAGATAGGAATGAATATATTGAACTTTATAACAATTCTGATAGTATAATCAACATTAAATATTACGCTATAAGTGACGGTGATGCAATCGATCAATTAGATTGCTGGGATGATACTTATGGTATACTTCCCGACAATGTGATTATAAACGATTCGATTCTATATCCTCATCACTTTGCAGTTATCCTTGATCCTGAATACTGTGATTCGTCATACGGGAACTTTGACTTTTTTATGCCATATATATTCGGTGACAGTACATTGATAATAAAGCCAATCAATACAACAATTGGTAACGGTTTATCTACAAATGATCCGATATTTCTTTATGATTCAAATCTTGTAATTATTGATACATATGGAACTCCATTTGATACGACAGATACAATTCCATTTGATCCGGGTGATGGTGTCTCAATGGAAAGGGTGTATTTCAATTCCAATGATAATATTAATAATTGGGCACCTTCGACAGATCAGTCCGGAGGAACACCTGGGATGTATAATAGCATTTCAAATGCAAAACTTTTTAATATAAAATTTAATTACAGTATTAGTGACAAAATTGTTAATATAGACTATGAATTGCATAATTTATTAAACCTAAATCTCGAAAATACTTCTATCGTATTGAAAATTTATAGGATTGATACATATTTTCATTCAATAAAAACAATCCCTCTTTTTTCAGGGACTATTTCCGATTCTATTTATTTATTTACATCACTATTCAATGCTGATATAGATGCTTTTTATATTTCTCAATTAATATTTCAGCAAGACAATATTAAATTCAATGATACGAAATGGATATCCAAAGGATCTAATATCGTACCACCTATAGTGATAAATGAAATTATGGAAAATGGATTAATATCTTCAGATTGGATTGAATTGCATAATGTTCTTGACACAAGTATATCGATTGAAGATATTTGTTTATCAGTAAATAATTCCAATTATAATATTTCTTTATTAAACTTCTATCCCGATGATTTTATTGTATTAATTTATGATACATCGAAATTCTATAATAAGTATTCGAGAAATGTAAAAGTATATAAGCTTCGACATGCTCTTTCATTAAAGAGTAACGATTCTTTAAAACTGACAGTTGGCTCAACTGATTTCGAAATTATCTATATCGATAGGTCACTACATTTCGATAATGATATAAGTATTGAGCGTATTAAACAAAATATCACAGGGAGCAATATTTCAAACTGGGGATTTTCAAGAGATCCAAACGGAGCTACACCGGGGATAACAAACAGTATTGCGAATAAAAACTCAGTTGAAGCTAAGTTAAAACCAGTTATTTCTCCGAATCCATTTGTATATAATCTACATTCATATGTTGAAATCAAACTATCTGAAAACTCCAATATCATCAAATCTATAAATATATATAATGTTGACGGGTATCGGATAAATACACTTGATATTTTAAGTCCGTATCAAAAGGATTTCATCTGGATTCCAAAAAATCGGAATGGGAATAATCTAACGACTGGGCTTTATATTATAGTTATTCAGTATATTAATATTGATGGCAAGAGGGAAAAAGTCAAAATCCCTCTTGCCATCAAACGATAATCAATGCATTACGACAAATTCAATTCTTCTATTACTCGCTCTTCCCTCTCTTGTGGTATTGGGTGCTATTGGCATTGCCTCTCCATATCCTCTTGCTATTAATCTTTTTGAGCTTAGACCCATTCTTATAAGATATCCTTTTACCGCATTAGCTCTTGCATAGGATAGTTGCAAATTATTTTCTGTACTTCCGACACTATCAGTATGCCCTTGTATCTCAACGGTAATATCAGGATATTCCTCCAGTGTTTTAATAATATCATCCAGAATGGGATATGAAGAAGGTTTAATTCTTGCACTGCCTGAATTAAAATAAATACCTTTTAATATAAAATGTGCCCTTTTCTTTAGAAGCTCAAAATTTCTTATCACAGGACCGGATTCAGGAACAATGAATGGAATAGTTTTTGGAATATATCCGTCTGCTTTTATTGTTACTTTATATATACCTGAGGATAAAACTATTGTATATATTCCTGAATAAGTTTCTGAAACGGTTTTAAATTCCTTTCCATCTTTTTTAAATATGACATAAGAATTAATGCCTTCTTGACTGGACTTATCAAACACTTTTCCTGTTAATTTTACTTTACCTTTTGCAGGTAATAATTCAATATTTAAAATTTTAGCTTTCCCCTGTTCAATTACTATAAGCTCTATAACACCTGCATAACCAGCAGCATCAACTTTAAGGGTATATGAACCTTGAGGTAATTGTATCCTGAATATTCCATTAGAATCCGTTTTGATAGATTCACTATCCTTAATGTCAGGGAAACTTATAATTGCTTTTACGGGCGTTCCGGTTTTCGCATCTTCTATCTTTCCGGAAACATATCCCTTATTGGTTTTTTTCTTTTTAAGTGAAAAATCAACAATATTTGTCTTATTTGCAACAGCTATGAGAGATTTTTCCATCCATCTATATCCACTTACTATAGTATGTATTCTTATAGGTCCAGCTGGAACTTCAATACGATATATTCCATTTGTATCAGATGTTATGGTATCT
>JAGLYS010000247.1 GCA_023132105.1 Caldifarciminota bacterium | reverse complement strand
ATTATAAACTTTCAAAGATACATTTTTCTTAACAAAATAATTATATACATTTTTATTGATGGAGTCCATATCTCCAATTAGCACATCAGGTTTAATTTCCAAAGCGTAAAGATAGTCAGCTCCTCTATCGCATGCAATAATTTTATCTGCTTTTAATATTTCATCTCGAAAATATTTTGTATTATTATCATCTCCTCCAAGCACTATAGCTGCACAATTATCCATAATCAAATTACCTTATTCTTCTTCCAATTATATCCGATACATCCATACCTAAAGCGAGTAGAAATCCAATAATTGAATTTTGAATTAGTTGAACCTTTAATATCTCGGAAATTAACGGTCTTACAGCTGGTTTTAAGAAATACACAAATACTCCCTGTGAAAATGCCGAAGCAAGAATAAATAAAACAAATACTAAATATCTTATTGTCTTGAGTTTAATTGTATTTAATTTTTTATGAACAAATAAGAAATACATAGTAAATAAAATAATAAATACAAAGGAATATAGAATTCCTATAAAACTAAATTGGTATATAACCATTAATATAAACAGCAGGAGTAATGAACCTGTTAGAAATAATAATCTCTTATTGAATCTAAATATTCCATACTGGACCGATATTATAAAACCGATTAATGTATATTGGAATGCAAATAAATCATAATTGAAAATACTTTTCCCATTTATTACAAATCCTACGATAATAACAAGTATAAACGGGATAAAAAAATTGAGAACATATTTCAAGTTACTCATATATAAACACTCCATCACTCTTTGCTATACATATAATAATACGAATTGAACATTTTATCAAGGATAAAAGGGGATCATGCTGACCCCACTATTCTTCTATAATCTTTCTTATCTCCGGAATTATATAAATATTTTCCAGTGACTTCGTTTTAAGGCATTTTATACAAATTAATATTTGATCTTCAATTGGCATATTATTGTTTAAAATAACATAATCCTTCCCATAAGATTTACAAATACCGTTTACAATTAATCTTTTCTCCCAGATAACCTTTATATCCAGCATTTCTGCTATTTCCAAAAGCTTGTTTAGTAATTCTTTATTATCCATACTTGACAAAATGATTTATTAGCATATTATAAATTTATGATTAAGGGTATTGGCATTGATATTATTGAAATAGAACGAATCGGAAATCTTATTAATCACTATGGTGATAGATTTTTGAACCGTATATTCACAAAAAATGAAATTAGATATGGGAAAAGCAAATCCAATTTTGAATCCTTTGCAGGAATGTTTGCTGCAAAAGAAGCTTTTATAAAAGCTTCCTGTGAAAACAATATCAATTTTAAAGATATTGAAATATTGCATAATCAGAATAAGAGACCATATTATAAAGTAGGGCTTGATAGTCCAAACGAGAATTATTATCTCTCTATATCCCATAACAAAACAAATGCTATTGCTTTTTGTATAATTTCTTCTTAAGCATTTTATTCAGTTTGTTGATTTCATCTTTATTCGTGTGATATATATACTCTTTGGAAGGGTATGCTCCTGATTTAACCTCTTTTATATATTCGCTAATAGCTAAGCGAATATCACCCTTTATATCTTTATATATTTTTACAAACTTTGGGATTTTCCCGAAATTCAATCCAAGTATATCATTTATCACGATAATTTGTCCATCTGTCTTATTCCCTGCTCCAATTCCTATTGTAGGTATATTTACCTTATTTTGAATAATTTGAGCTACATTTTCCGGCACTGATTCTACAATTATTGCAAATGCTCCGGCATCCTCGACCGCAATTGCATCCTCTATGATTTGAATGGCTTTGTCAGCAGTTTTGCCTTGTACCTTGTATCCACTATAAAGATGATATGATTGAGGTTGCAATCCTATATGTCCCATCACAGGGATGCCTGATTTAACAATAGCAGAAATTTTATCAATCATATTTTTTCCGCCTTCCAACTTCACAGCATCACATTTACCTTCTGCTATAAATCTGCCGGCATTAAATATTGCATCTCTTTTCGATGTTTGATAACTCATAAATGGCATATCACCTATCACCATTGCTCTTTCACACGCCCTGGAAACAGCTTCGCTATGATATAACATAATTTCGATTGAAATACCAATCGTGCTCTCTTTTCCAAATACTGTAGTTGCAATGGAATCTCCGACCAAAATCACATCAATACCAATTTCGTCCTCAATCCTTGCAATAGGATAATCATAAGCAGTCATTAATGTAATTTTATTCCCCTCTTGTATAATCTTATATAACTCCTCGATTGTGATTCTATGCAACTATTCTTCCTCCTCAATAATAATTGTTCCCGTAGTATCAGGTGCTTCCTCCTCAATAATAACTGTTCCCGTAGTATCAGGTGCTTCCTCCTCAATAATAACTGCTCCCGTAGTATCCGGTGCTTCCTCCTCAATAACTATAATCGAACTTGTCGTATCCTCAGTAGATTCTTCCTCAATAACAGGTTCTGTTTTTTCAGAAGCTGGGATCTCCATGATAACCGTTGCATTTGAGTCAGCTCTAACCGTATCTCCGACTACCGGTATTTCTTCCTCAACAATTGTTTTAGTTTCTATTGTTGTCGTATCTTCTTCTATGACAGGTACCTCTTCTTCAATCACAGGTTGCTCCTCTTCGATTTCAACTGTCTCTTTTACTACAGGAGTTTCAACTTCCTCCTCGATTACCGGGATTTCCTGTATAATTTCTTTTATTACTTCCCCTTCAGGAAGAGCTTTTAATTTCAATAAAAGGTCTGTATATTTTTCACTATGAATATTACAAATATTCGTAACATAAGCAGAAGAAAAGTTTTCCCCTACCCACATTAATTGAATTTTCCCATGTAAGTCCCCTTTTTCATCTATCATATCAAACTTGTCCCCTTGTGTAAAACCATCGGATTTTCCCTTATCAATATAAGCATAATCATAATCTTTTAATATGCCAATGGCTCCGCAAAACTCTAAGATTTTTGCTTTTATATTTTCCTTTACTCCGGTAAAATTAAAATCCGGGACATAATATGGTTGCCAATAATCCATAATAAGCATACCTTCCGTTAATGGTTTGTTTACATCTTTTATTTTGCATACGGAATATTTATCAAATATGTCACTTACAATTATCGTACCATAGATTTTAACTATTTTTCCGCTATTCTTCCCTGATTTTACAGATTCGCCATATTCAAAAACCGAGAATTTTTGACCAATTTTCACATCACCTTTGCCTAAATTAATCTCTATCATATCAAATGGTAATGAACCGCTTTTTAAATCGGTCTTATCGGATTTACCGGTAATTTTACCCACCTCTAATTTCCTATCCGACACAAAACCACCATAGTATAATCCTTTATATGAGACATTATTCGGAAAATGCATAATATCCAAATACTTTTGCTCGGGGATCATCCTTTGTGCTTTAAGCCAATCAATACTTAGCCCCTTTTTTCCGTACATTTTTGATAAATCCGTGTATTTGATTTTTTTAAATTTCATGTCCCTGCCTTTTGCACTAATCATCGTTGAACGCCCTTCACCGGGTATAGGTAATTCAAAAACTTGATCCGGATAAATCCAATGAGGATTTTCAATCTTATCTCTATTTAATTCATAAATATCCGGCCAAAGAAATGGGTTATTTAAATAGAAACCCGCGATATCCCAAAGTGTATCACCTTTCTTTACAGTATGTGTTTTTGCTGTAAGAATAGTAAATACAAAAACAAATATTAAAATTATAGTTAGGAGTTTTCTCATCTATTTCTCCTTTGTTTTATTTTTTGAATTCTTCGATTCCTTAGAATCTTCGCTATCTTTCTTGTCTCCTTTCTCAGTTTTGCTATTCTCATCTCTTTCAATCTTCATAAAATTCACTTTTATATCATAGATTGATTGATTCAACATATCCAATTCGTTTTTACCTAAATTATTAACAGTCTTCTCTTTAATAACATCAAGAAATTCTATCATCTGTTTGGTAACTTCCAGATTTATTTCAGATTTCTTGCTAATTGGATTTTCTATCATTCCCATCGATTGATATGCTCCTGTCGAAACAAAAAGCACTAATTTCAAGAATGAAGTATTATCATTATTTCCCACATTTCCTCCTATAGTTTTGTATGAATAATTCTGTTTGCAATCGAACGTATACTTATCGGTTTATTATTATCATAATAGATTCTTGTAACCCTCTCTCCGATTCTTGTAATTACCTCATAGTTGATAGTTTTACAAACCTTTGCTATTGCATCAGCAGATACAATGTTATTCCCTGAACTGCCTATAACAACAACAGTGTCTCCAATTTTAATATCATCGATACCCGACACATCAACCATTGTCAAATCCATACATAC
>JAGLYS010000246.1 GCA_023132105.1 Caldifarciminota bacterium | reverse complement strand
TTTGACAAATATGATAAAAAGTGATATTTGGTATGTATAAAATAAATAGAATATATATAGAATGGTTTAATTGATTGAAGGAGAGATAAATGTTAATTGTGAATATGAAATATATAGATTAGGAGGAAAAGAATGAAGAGAGTAGTATTTTTTATGTTGGCATTGTTATTTGTATCAATAAGTATGTATGGAGATATAGGTAGAGGAGATTGGACACAGGATGAGATAAATTATTTCAAGAAAAAGGAGTATATAGGGAATTATAAATACTATTTTTATGATTACTCTATACAATATCCTCCATATTCAATGGAAATGACGGAGGGTGAATATATAGGATATGGTCCCTCAGATTCAGAAATATTATCAAAAATAATAGTTACAGGTAAAATAGCAGAGGAGGATGAATTCAGATATCTTAGTTTATTAAGGAATGAGATGTATGCGAGAAACGGGTATATATTTAAAGATGCAGGATTGAAAGCATTTTTTAATCAAATGCCATGGTATAAACCTATATCAGAGGATATTCAACTAAATGCATATGAGAGAACTAACTTAAGAGGAATAAAGAGATTAGAGAAAGAGATTAAGGATATATTGCAAAATAAGCAAAAAGAATTTGAATTTGCAAACAGATATGAAAAAAAGATCATAATAAAAGCTAAATGGGGAGAGGGAGAATGTGAATTCAAATTATTACCAATAAATGAAACATTAGTATATAGAGCACTTTTTGCTATATCTCCAAAAGACAATAATCTATATATATTAGATCATAACAATTTTAGAATAAATATATTCAATAAAGATGGTAAGTTTGTTAAACATATAAATCTACCTTCAGAATATATTTACAAGAGTAAATATAGTAAAACTTGTCTTGTTGAAGCTATCGGAGTTGATAAAAATAATAATATTTATATAGTTAAAATTTTGTATTTAAAAGACTCAAATAGTCAGATTATATCAGAAATAGACAATAATGGTAAAATTATAAATCAATATATTATAGAGAATATTTATGGTTCTTCATTATATTTTTATGTAGATAGTAATAATGAGTTGTATATATGGGGTAATTGGTATGTAAAACCGCCTTTATTTATTACTGCAATAATTCCAATGGAATTAATAAAAAATAGAACTATAGAATTGAATAAAGATTATATTAATTCAATTTCTATAGGAAAAACAAGGATTTTAAAATTGGATGGAAATAGGATAAAATTAGCCGATATAAATATTATTGGAAATTTTAATATTTATAAAGATTCCATATTAATATGTTTCAATGGAGACAAGTTTATATATCAAGATTTTAAAGGAGAAATTAAAGATGAATTTGATAAAAAACTTATTGATTATCCTGGACTCGAAGGAATTAATTATAGAGAATATCAAGACATTTCAGTTAATTCAACTCCAATAATAGATAAAGATTTAAATATATATTGTATTACAGGAGATTCGAAATATTTAAAAGTTATTAAATATGAATTTAAAAAGTAAAGAGGGGAGAAAATGAATATAAAAATTAAAATAATTTTATTTTTAATACTTTTACCGAATATTTTGATATGGGCGGTAACAAGAGAGGATGTATTAAGTAATGCTCAACCTTATTCGAATCTTAACTGGACAGTAAATACAGTTAATACAGAATATTCAATATTTTCAGTAAAAGGTAAGAATATAACAGGAGAAGCATATAGTTTTGGAGATAAAGCTACTACTTCTTGGTTTCTAAGTGAGATTGAAGACGGTTTAATTCCAAGAAATTGGAAAGATAATTTCAACCATAGTACACAGCTCCAATACACTGGAATAGACTGTTCAGGTTTGGTAACGAGGAGTTTAGAATTTAGTGAATATTTAGTGAATTGGACAGGTGCATCAGCAATTGCAAACTATTGTGTAGGGGTAACACAAGCAAAACCCGGAGATATATGGATAGGTCCAGGACATACATTTTTACAGGCATATGGAGGGCAAGTCTATGAAGCAAATTCAGGAGCGAATATAGTTCAATATAATTCTAATGCACATTCTGATTATGTTAAGTATTCAATTTTCCCTCAATTTGATAATGAAAAACCTACAGATGGAGAAATTATTGACAGTACAGTATCCGGAGTGGATATTTCAGTTTATATTTATGGCAGAGGGAATTTTACAACAAGTAATGTGAGTATGTTTGTAAATGGGATAAAAGAAACTAATACGGAAATAATAGTAAAATCGGATACATCTGTGCAATTTATTGCTTATGATAGTACATTGAATTCATGGAGTGGTGAAGTTAATGTAGAAGTTACTGCAAGAAATGATATTGTGGGGAATGGGTATATTGATAAATACAATTGGCAATTTACAATTAATAGAGATTCAACTCCTCCGAAAGTGATTTCAACCTCACCTCAAAAAGGAGAGGAGGATGTCCCTATTGATAAATGTAATTTTGGAAATATTGCTATAGGAGTTATAAAGATTTGTTAATATCCCATTCTTTAATTGACATAATATATAAATAGTTATATAAGGGATATAATAAATATATAAAATGACAGAATAGTTTGCTTTGGTTTACTTGATGAAAGAGAGAGAAGAGTTAAATGTTAATGAAATGTATATTTTAGGAGGAAAAATGAAGAACAAAAGATTTGTTTTAGCGGTTATATTAGTCATAATAATGCTGAGTTTATCAATAAGTATGTATGGAGACATAGGCGAGGGTGATTGGACACAGGAGGAGATTAATAACTTTAGTAATAAGGAATACAAGGGTAATTGTACAATGTATGAATTTGCAAGAAAGTGGGTACCACCATATGTATTGCCTGATTTAACAGAAACCGAATTTATGGGTTTTGGGAGTAATGAACAAGAAAGTATATCAAAATTAATTCTAATTGGCAAACTTAATGAAGATATAGAGTTTAGATATCTTAGTTTGCTCAGGAATGAAATATATGCAAGGAATGAGTATATATTTAAGGATGAGTATTTGAAAGCGTTTTTCAATCAAATGCCATGGTATAAACCTATATCAAAAGAAGTACAATTAAATGCATATGAAAGATATAATGTTAAAAAGATAAAAAAATTAGAGAAAGAAGTAAGGGCAATAACAGAATTAAAAGAGGTAAATCCTGACACATTCCCCGAGAGATATAAAGGTAGGATTGTAATTGATGCAAAATGGGGAGATGAACAAGGGGAATATAAATTATATACAGAAGGTCCTGGACTTGGACCATTTTCATTTACAATAGATAATAAAGAGAATATATATGTATTGAATCATTGTACACCTAGTTCTATAATGAAGTATAATAAACAAGGTAAATTATTAAAAGTTTATAAAAATGAGGCATTTGATAGTGCAGAAGATATTGCTATAGATTCATTGGGATATATATATGTATCAACAGGAGATATACATAATAATGCACAATATCATGAAATATTGAAGTATAATCAGAAGACAGGAAAAGGGGAAAGCTTTTGGTATGCAGGCTCAGACCAAAAAATTAATGTATTATCGTTTAAAACAAAAATACTTCAAAACAGAATACTTGTAACCAAAGATGATAATGTTATATTGGATACGAAGGAGTTTTATAAAAGGGGAGAAAGACCTTTATCACAGGTTAATATAGACAATATGGAGGTAGAGAAGGGAGAAGTAGTAAAAATAAATAATGCAGTAGATAAGTCAAGGGAAGTGAGTATAAATATACCGAAGATATTCAATAAGATGTGTGAACCGATAGGAGTAGGTAAAGGCAATTATACATTTATGATTACATATTTAGGAAGGGATAAAAATGGGAATATATTTATAAAATGCGATTATGATATAATACCAGAATTCAGAGACTCAAATATATATCACAATACAAAATCCATAGTATATAAATATACTAGTTCCAGTAAATTAATATCAGTAATTGAACCTATACAATTGGAATACTCATACTGGGGGATGGTATCGTTTAGAACAACGAGAGTAGACAGAGATGGTAATGTATATTTTCTCAGACCTGATAAAGAGGGGTTAAAGATATACAAATTTGAGATGAGGTAAATATGATGAAGCGTATTATTTTAATTCTATATTTACTAATTTTAGTGTTGAGTATTAATTTAGAAGGAACAGTAACAAGGAATGATATTATATATAAAGCTTCATCATATGCAACTCATAATTGGGTAGTAAACACACCAAATCCAAAATATAAAGTATATAGAGTAAAAGGAAATCCTGTAATGGGGGTAGCATATAGTTGGGGAGGGAAAGAATCGATATATACATTCAATAATAGTATTTATGCAGGAATAATGCCAAGAAATTGGGAGGGTAATAATTCAGGTCATAGTTATACAGGAATAGACTGTTCGGGATTGGTACAATATTGCTGGGGTATAGGTATTGAAGGGATTGACCCTGTAGTATTAAAATGTGTAAAAATAAATGGACCAAATTTAAAAAGTGGAGATGTAGTAGCGAAGCAAGGCAAAGATGCACATATCCAAATTACTGCAAATAATACTTTTGGTTATGAATCAGTAGGATGGAGTAAAACTGAGGACATATATCATCAAATGGTTATAAGCTCACCTTTACATTCTGGGTATACCCCCTTTTCTCCATTTCCACAATTTTCAGATGAAGATCCTTTTGATGGAAAAATTATTGATAGTATAGTATCCGGTGTAGATATTTCAGTTTATATATATGGAAAAGGGGATTTTACAACAAGTAATGTAAGTATGTTTGTAAATGGGATAAAAGAAACTAATACGGAAATAATAATAAAATCAGATACATCAGTTCAATTTGTTGCTTATGATAGTACATTAAATTCATGGAGTGGAGAGTGTAATGTAGAAGTTATTGCAAGGAATGATATATTAGGACAAGGATTTATTGATAAATATAATTGGCAATTTACAATTAATAGAGATTCAACTCCCCCGAAAGTGATTTCAACCTCTCCTCAAAAAGGAGCAGAAGATATACCTATTGATATAACTCCAATTACAATTAGATTTTCAAAGCCAATGGATACAACAGCTACAGAGAACGCATTAACGATTGATCCTCCTGTAAATTGTTCTACATATACATATTGGGAAAATGGAAAAAAACTTTATCTAACTCTTGATTATGACACACTTAATTATTGTGAGGAATATACTGTTATAATTACAGATGCAGCAAAGGATACATTTGGTATAAAATTGGATGGGGATGGAGATGGTAAAGCAGGAGGTAATTGTAAATTCAAATTTAAAACAGAGGATCCGAATGTGTCTTTTAAATTAAATCCTAATTATAAAATATTATTTTTACCTAGAGATTCATGTATGAATGGTAATCTTGTTACGAATGGAATAAACCTTAAAAAAGGAATTAAAGATGTAAATGTAACATCTAATATAACAGGTGATTCTAATGCATTATCATTTGGTGGAGGAAACGATTCATTTAACTTAAATGCAGGAGAAATCCATAATATACCATATAGTATTCATGCATTTAATGAAGGATATATTTATGTTAATTCAGCATTAAAATATAAAGATTTCACAAAAGATACTCTGGGCACTTTTATTGCAGTTAATACAAGTACAAGTACAAATAATTATCCTGATCCCGATCATCCGGACGAAAATCAATCTCCAGGAATGACCAATTATCCAACGGAATGGATAATGGAATCCGATTCTATAGATAGCGATATTAAAGTAGGAATATTTACATCCGGATTAGGCATGGGATTCAGTCATTTATTGGGTAAATATAATATAACATCAGTCCCGATATTTCCGGATTTGAAATACTGGAGAAACCCGGATACAACACTTTCGGATGTTATAGATTTGCTTGTTATAGGTTCAGGAGCTTTAACAAATTATAATTCACCTGAATTCAAACAGAAATTGGAGAATTATGTTTCAGGAGGAGGTAATTTATTAGTTCTTGACCAAAAACAAGGTTTATATTATTCCGTTTTACCGGGAAATATAGGAGGATACGGATGGGCTGAAGACCAATCATGTTTTCAAAATGCCGTATATCTTAGCGAATGGCATTCTATATTTTCAGGACAAACAAGACAATTTATAGATTGCAAAGTAGATGGTTATTTAAATCAATATCCAAATAACACAAATATTTTGTTGAAGAGAACAACAAATGGAATGCCGGCACTTATATCTTATCCCTATGGGACAGGGAATATAACTATTACTTCAATGTATCCCGATTGGGGTTACGGGCATAATCAAGTATATGGTGAGGAACTGAAATTAGTCAGAGACCTAACAACATATGCAATGAATCCTGATATGGAAATACCGGAATTTTATCCTGATTCAAGTGTATCTGTTTCTGTTAAGATATATTATTCCGATTATGATACTATGTTAGCAAAAAAAGCAGTAATAAAGGTATATAATCCGGACAGAGAATTGTATGATTCATTGAATATGTCTATTAATTTAAGCTATGGAGAAGATACGGAATTTATATGGAATCATTCTTCTATTCCTGATAGTTTGGGTTTATGGGTAATCGATTATGCTTTATTAGATAGCAACGATCAATATATACAAAAATATAATAGAGGTGCTATATTTGCGGAGAGAGTAGATATACCCGCAGGGAATTACAATCTTGGGGATTACCAGATATGGGCAAACTCCGATAAGGAAAAAGTATTAGAGGGAGACACGATTAATTTTCATGCATATTTAAAGAATAATACGGATTCATTATTAGATTGTAAAATTATTATAGGAATTATTTCAGGAGTCCATTATCACGCTCATTGGGATGTAGTAGATTCAATTGTAGATATTTCTTTATTACCTGATTCTATTTATGAATTTAGTAACATTAAAATACCCATATCCATATATACTACTTCAAGGATCTATTTTGGTCTATATCATGAGAATGATAACTTTTATGATGGATGGGCTTTAAATTCAATAGTTAATTTTTACAAAGCTGTTAGGGTAATAACAAATCCATTCTTTCTTAATATACAAATTGATACAAGTACATATCAATTAAAAAAAGATTCGATTTATTATTCAACAATAATATCTAATAAATTAAGTTATGCATATTCATTTAATTATAAAATGTATACAATAATAAATTCCGTTAAATATTATACAGATTCACAAGATATAATATTACCACAGAATGGTGATACAATTATTAATGGTTCTCTTTTTCCATTTGATTTTGATTCGGTAGGTGTGGGAAACTGTGAAATTGGTTGTGAATTATCCCATAGTAACGGATTGTATAGAGTCAGTAGTATTCATTATAGCTTGATTTATCCGAATGTAAGCATAAGTGGTTTGTTTCCAGATTCATTTGATTATAATGGATTAAATCCATATAACATTAAATTGACATCAGAATGGGATTATATACCTCCTGGTATACTCAATATTTCAGGTAAAAACTATTACGATTCCTTAATGATTGGTTATTCTCAAACACCTGAAACAACACTTACATTTCATTATCAACCAACACAATGGCATATCAATGATTATATAATAGCAGAATATAGATACGGTAACAAGATAAGTAGAATTAAGAAAACATTACAATTCCTATTACCTATTCATTATCCGGTTGCAATAAAAGCAGTTCTCGAAAACAATACATTTTATCCCGGAGATACAGCTAAATTTTCAGGAATTTTCAAAGGAAGAGGAAATCTCTACGGAGCGCCTATAAAAGGATGGGTATTAAATTGCCCACCGGGTAGTGTTGATTCTCTATTTGACAGTACAATTATAAATCCCGGAGAAATGAAAACATTAAATATACAAACATATGTTGATACATCAAGTCCATTCGGAGGTCCATATATTTATGGAATCGGA
>JAGLYS010000245.1 GCA_023132105.1 Caldifarciminota bacterium | reverse complement strand
ATATATATACGACAGGTTGTCCCACTCCATCGTCAGGAAATATATATAATATATCGTTTACAAAAGGCATCTTCGATACGACGATAACGGATTCGTTACTTAAACTTGTATCTGTGGTTCCGAATCCATATCTTGTAAGAAACTATATGGAGTCCAGTGCAAATGCTCCTAAAATGATGTTCACGAACCTGCCTGACAGTTGTAATATATTCATATATACACTAACGGGAGATTTGGTGGATATAATCGAGCATGGTGATGCAAGTGGCAATGGTATGGAATACTGGAATGTCTTGACTAATCCTAACCTTACACCGGCAAGTGGTATTTATCTCTATGTAGTTGAGACGATGGATCAAAAACACAGAGTAACCGGCAAATTTGCCATAATTAAATAATAAGGGCTGGAGGTAAAAAAAATGAGAAGAAGTATTATAATTGCTATCAGCCTTTTCCTATTGCTTTCTATTGCTACCTATGCTGATTTCGCTTTTTCGAAAGTCGGAACAGCCGGAATGAAATTCCTGCAAATCGGAGTCGATGGCAGATCCACGGCTATGGGTACCGCAGTAGCTGCAACTGGAAATGATATATCTGCATTGTATTGGAACCCAGCCGGGATTGTTAATTTAAATAACAATAATGTAATTGCCGGATATACAAAGTGGTTTTCAGATATACAATATACCTATTTCGGATACACGATGAATATGGGTTTGAACGGAGCTTTTGGGCTGCAATTCGCGATGCTTGGTATGGGACAGATGAATGAAACAACTATCGAATATCCAGAAGGTACCGGAAAAACATTTAGCTCAAGCAATATGCTTTTTGGAATTTCATATTCAAGAAATTTCACAGATAAATTTGCTTTTGGTTTTACGGCAAAATATATTATGGAAACTATCTGGGATCTGTCAGCTTCCACAATTGGTATAGACATAGGTGTTCTATATCAAACAGGTGTAGAAAACCTGAGAATTGGTGGTGTAATGAGAAACTTTGGCGGACAAGCTGAATTTTCAGGTAGACAGCTTGATAATCAAATTACATATATTGACCCAAATACAGGACTTACTATTCCCGGATATAATATCACTGCACAAACAACACCATTTACTCTGCCAACGGAATTCAGGATTGGAATGGCTTATGATTGGGTTCATACGGAGACGAATGTTTTTACAACAAGTGTAGAGTTCAGTCATCCTAACGATGGAGAAGAAAGAGTATTTTTGGGAATAGAAAGTGTCATTTCCAATATATTTGCACTGAGAGTAGGTTATAAGTACAGACATAATGAATTTATGCATAGACCCGAAAATGAAATATTAGGACAATTAACAGGTCTTAGTGCCGGTGCAGGTGTTCATATAGATATGAATCAATTCAAGATTAATGTGGATTATAGTGCTGCTAATTATGATAGATTAGGAATAGTACACAGAGTAACACTTGGATTTGGATTTTAATGTCTTTATTTGACAGAAAAGGGGGACTTTTAGTCCCCCTTCTTTTATTTATAACGGGTTTTCCTGTTTTGCTATATTCCGAATCGATTCTATTTTTTATTTCAGCAAGAAACAATCTGTTCTATGAGGGGAGAAATGTAAAAGACAGTATATTAAAATCTGAAACAAATAATATATTAATTGTTGAATATATAGGAATTTCATATA
>JAGLYS010000244.1 GCA_023132105.1 Caldifarciminota bacterium | reverse complement strand
CTAATTTGTATTATCGTAAATATAACAATCATATAAGGAGGAAATATGAAATTATCTTTTAAATCAAGTGTGCTGATTATTCTTGCAACCTTTATGTTAACCTTTTCTATCTATGGGAACTGTAAGAACAATGAGATTATCGGAGCATGGGAAGGGGTTTTAGATGTTTCAGGGACTAAACTAAGATTGGTTTTCAATATTCATGAAGATTCATCGGGAAATTTTATTTCTACTATGGATAGCCCCGATCAGGGTGCAATAGGGATAAATGTTGATAATATAACGCTTAAGAATGATAAAATTATTCTCAGGATAATCTCTATCAACGGAACATACGAAGGTAATATATGTAAAGATAGGAAATCGATCGAGGGGATATGGAAACAGGGAAATCATTCATTTCCTTTGAATTTAAAGAAAACCGAGAAAAAGATTACATTTAAAAGACCTCAGGAACCTAAAAAACCATATCCTTATATCGTTAAAGATATATCGTTTAAAAACAAATCCGCACGTATTACACTTGCCGGAACTCTAACATTACCCACATCAGGAAAACCTTTCCCTGCCGTAATATTGATTACCGGTTCAGGACCACAGGATAGGGACGAGACTGTATTTAATCATCGCCCCTTTTTAATTCTTGCGGATTATTTGTCTCGCAAAGGTATTGCTGTTCTACGATTCGATGATAGAGGAGTTGGGAAATCAACAGGTGATTTTTCAAAAGCAACTTCCGCTGAATTTGCAACTGATGTCGTTAGTGGTATGGAATATTTAAAGAAAAGAAAAGACATTGACCCTAATAAAATTGGTTTACTCGGACACAGTGAAGGTGGTTTTATCGCACCAATGATTGCCGCAAAGAATAAGGATGTTGCTTTTATTGTTTTAATGGCTGGATCAGGTTTGCCCGGAAGTGAAATACTTAATTTACAAGGCAGATTGATTGCAAAAGCAAGTGGTGTAAGCGAAAAAGATATTGAAAGAAGTATGACGATCAACAATAAAATATATACGGTTATAAAAACTGAAAATGATAGTGTTAAAACCTGTAATGACATAAAAGCAATATTAAATGATTATATAGATGAATTGAATGATGATGAGAAAAAGGAAATTGGCGATAAGGATAAGTTTATTGAAAAACAGATTGCAGCTATTGTAAGTCCATGGTTTCGCTATTTTGTGAAATATGACCCAAGACCCGCATTAAAAAAGGTAAAATGTCCTGTTCTCGCAATAAATGGGGAAAAGGATCTTCAGGTTCCACCAAAGGAAAACTTAAAAGCAATTAGAACTGCTCTTAAAGAAGGTGAAAATAGCGACTTTACCATAAAGGAGTTAAAAAATCTCAATCATCTTTTTCAAACTGCAAAAACAGGATCACCTTCGGAATATATCAACATAGAGGAAACAATATCACCTGTAGCACTGAAAGTTGTTGGAGATTGGATCATAAAAAGAGTAAGATAACTATCTTTATTTGACTTTAAGTAATATTTCATATAAAATCTTTATAGAATAAAAATTATAAGGATTGAATTTGACAAATCAAAAAACAAACATAGTATACCCGGATTATAATAACAGTATTATTAACCTTATATCAACAATAATGAATGTATATGGTGTTAAATCCGAATACCCCCCTCTTAAACAGATAAACATAGATAAACTTGGGAAAAAGAAGAATATTATATTGATGATATTTGACGGACTTGGTTATGAATTGTTAAAAAGCTATTCAAGCAATGCCAGTTCATTTATGTATGACCATCTTCTGGATCATATCACATCGGTATTTCCACCTACAACAACCGCAGCAATCACCAGTCTAATGACATGTGAAAGTCCTCTGGAGCATGGTGCCTTGGGCTGGACATTATACTTTAAAGAGTATTCGAAATATATAGATATATTACCCGGCATCGATGATATAACAGGGAAATCTCTTAATTCGAAACATTACAGGATAATGCAAATTATGGGAATAAACAATTTATTTAATATAATTCATAAAGAAAATCCTGACATTTCCTTAGATAAA
The DNA here is from genome assembly GCA_023132105.1 of Caldifarciminota bacterium. Classification (GTDB taxonomy): domain Bacteria; phylum Hydrothermota; class 32-111; order QNBC01; family QNBC01; genus JAGLYS01. The sequence goes on along the minus strand of JAGLYS010000244.1, from coordinate 2,445 downwards.
ATAATGCCGGAATATCTTATTAATAGTGATTATTCCGAACAAATATCGTATCCGGCAAAAGTCATTCCCTACTCTTCGATAGAAAATCTTTTTAGGGTGGTATCGAATAGAATTTTAAAGAATAGCAATGAAAAGAAACTTATTATTGCATATTCGACAAATCCTGATGGTTTGGAACATATAAACGGTACTGATTCGATTGAAGTTGCCAATTTTATATATAAGATTGACGAATATATAAAAGAATTATGTAATAATCTCAGAAATACCGACACATCTTTATTAATAACAGCTGATCACGGGCTTATAAATGTAAACAAGTATTATTATACTAATGAAATTACAGAACTCTACGATTGTATGATAATGCCTACATTCCCGGAACCTCGCTTCCTCACTTTTCATCTAAAAAAGCATAAAATATCTAAATTCGAAACGATCATTGATAAATATAGAGATAAGTTCCTTTTTTTAAATCGAAAGGAATTTATGGAAAGCGGTCTGCTTGGCAGGGGAAAACAACATAAAAAGATCGATGATTTTATAGGTGATTATGTTGCTATTTCTATATCCGATACTGCAATGAAAACGATTTTCCAGCAAAAGGGAAAGGAAAAGAATGAGTTTAAGGCTCACCATTCTGGTCTGACAAGAGAGGAAATGTTGGTTCCGCTAATAGAAATAGATATCTAAGAGATCATATCTCAAATATATCGCAAAGGCTTTTGTCCGACTACACCTGCAGATAATTCTATATATTGTTTAACGGGACTATAAGATATTTTAGGAAAAAGAATTTCTTCCACCTGAAAAAAGCCAACCGATTCACTCATTTCAACATTAATTCTTATGGGTTTATTTTCCCCTTTTGTTATTATAACCTTTTGAATTGCACTCGAGGAATAACGATGAATATCTCCCACTCTTGGTTCGATTGAAAGAAGTGTAGGGATTCTCGCTCTTCCCTTCTCCATATCACATCCATCCCCTATTAAAACAAGACCGGCTTCCAGAGAATGAATTTTTTGAGTTGCCATATGACCTACGATTCCTTCAAGAATTACAGAACGAACAATGACCCTTTTCTTCACATCATCATTATAAATTGTTTTAAGTAATCGATCAATAATCGGAAGCGTTATTGAAAGACCGAATATTTCATGATTTTCTCTACAAATAGTCATACCGATATCATGTAAAAGAGAAGCAACAAGAACAGCTACTTCACTATCCTCGACAGTACCGATATTCTCCTTTACAATGTTGAATTTTATACCTTCTTCATGTAGTAAATTAAACATCGTAATTGCATTTAAAGCAGATTTCTTCATATGAACAGGTCCATGATCATTAAAACCCAACCTTTTTATTGAAACTATATTTGTATAATCCTGTAATTCATATATTTCTTTATCTTTAAAAATCAATTCTGCTATTTGAGCAGGTTTATCTTTTAAACAATTCATAATTCTTTCTTCAAGTACAATCTCTTTCTTTGATTTTCTCATATAACCTCCGTTAATATTTATCCATTTTTATGCTTCTAAATACACTGTTTACAATTATTATAAAAACACCGATTGATAAAAAGGCAATTCCGATGGAAAATTGGTCTGCAACCAAACCTACAAGCGGAGCCAGTATAATCATTACAAGTGATTTCAATTGACTGTCTATTGACATTACGGTAGCCCTTTCTCTTCTGTCCATTATATCGCCTGCAACATCTACAACAAGCGGACGCCTTGCATCTTTAAGAAGATAAAGTATAAAAAACAACACGATAATAGGTATTATCAAATTACTTTTGATTATAAAAAACATTACAAATAATGTAATTCCCATAATGTCAAAAAACAGGTTCATTAATTTACAGGAAGAGAAATATCTATTCAAGCGAAAAACATTTCTTGAAGCTATTGAACTAAATATATAAAACACACCATAAATCACACCAAGCACAATAATAATTTGTGATTTAGGTGGGTATTTTGCTAAAATGCCAATGCCCGACGCAACAACTAACATTTTCATAATAGGTTGTATGTAATCTTTTATTGTCTTGAATATTGCATCATACAAAGATGAACTAAGCAAAACCTTTCTGAGTTGCTTTTTTCTCCATATAGATTTCAATTGCATAACACTATTTTTAATGAATTTCTTAAAAGATTTGTCAGATTCAATCTTATCATTTAGGTATCCCGGATATGTCGCTATAAGTATAAAATCCAGAGTATAGGGGATAATAGCAATGAGAAATAACCACCTGAGTCCGGGCAAATTCAATACAAATATAATGGATATAAAAGCGGAGAGAGAAGACCCGATAAGTGAGAATGATCGTGTCCTGCCATAAACGAATGTCTTGTATGAAAACCATCCCTTTTTCTCAAGATATGAATATATCATTGCTTTATGTGTTCCCGACCTGAATGATTCACC
>JAGLYS010000243.1 GCA_023132105.1 Caldifarciminota bacterium | reverse complement strand
AGTTGAGAATCCTAAACCTTTTTGTAAAGCAGATGGAATAATAGTAAAATCGATGTATTCTGCCATAAGTGTAGGAACAGAAAAATGGATTGTAGAATTCGGACAAGGGAATTATTTACAAAAGGCAAAAGAAAAACCCAATGAAGTCAAAAAAGTAATCGATAAGGTGAAACAAGATGGAATTATAAATACATTCAGTCAGGTTATGAATAAACTCGATGAGCCAATGGCTTTAGGATATTCCTTAGTAGGAGAAGTAATAGAAGTTGGTAAAAATGTAACCGAATTCGAATTCGGAGATTTGGTTTCCTGCATGGGGGGAGGACATGCTTCTCATTCGGAGCTTAATTATGTTCCTAAAAACATGGCGGTGAAATTAGGGAATGAAAAATATATCAAGGAATCTTCGCTTGGAGCTGTTGCAGGTATTGTTATCGAAGGCATTAAAATGGCTGATATTGGAGCAGGAGAAAATGTTGCTATAATCGGATTAGGTTTATTAGGGCAAATTGCCGTTCAGATACTGAAAGCATCCGGTTGTATGGTTGTAGGTATCGAACCGGATGAGTTCAAACGATCTCTTGCTCATAAATGTGGTTGTGATTTAGCATTATCGCCTGACGACAATATGCAGCATGTAATGGATTTGACTCAAGGTTTTGGTGTGGACAAGGTGTTGATTACGGCAACAACAAAATCATATGGACCTATAACACAAGCAGGGGAGATTATAAGAGACAGAGGTATCATTTCCGTAATAGGTGCTATCAGTCTATATATTCCAAGAGATATATATTACAAGAAGGAACTTTCTATTGTTATTTCTCGTTCTTATGGTGCCGGGAGATATGATCCTGCTTATGAAGAAAAAGGCGTAGATTATCCTATCGGATATGCAAGGTGGACCGAAAAGAGAAATGTTCAGCTTTATATTAATTATTTAGAATCAGGCAAACTTAAAATAGATAAATTAATTACTCATTTATTTGATTTTTATGATGCTCCGAATGCTTATGAATTAATAACAAATAATAAGAATAATGAAAATTTTATATCCGTTCTTCTTGAATATAAGAAAAATATGAATGATGCAATAAGAGAATTCGAAAAAACCGTTATTACATCTCGGAAACCTATCTCACCTGTTAATGTTATAAGGGTTGGTTTAATAGGAGCTGGAAATTTCGTTAGTTCTACCATGCTTTCACATATGCTTCCTGTAAAAGATTACAATTTTATTGGAATTGCTTCTTCATCGGGAAGTACGGCAACATATATTGCAAGTAAATATGATTTTAAATATTCAACGACCGACTATAGGGAATTGCTATATGATGAGAATATAAATTTAATTATAATTTCTTCAAATCATAATACACATTCAAAATTTGTTTCCGAAGCATTACTTGCAGGTAAGGATGTATACTGTGAAAAACCTCTTGCGATCACTAAGGAAGGGCTTGAAATGGTGAAAATTGCTCTCTCAAAATCAAGTAGAAGATTGTTTATAGGTTTTAACAGAAGATTTTCGCCTGCTGCGGTTAAGATAAAGAAGATTTTAGAAAGCAGACAATGTCCTATTATGATAAATTATATTATGAATGCAGGATATGTCCCCTCTGAACATTGGGTTAATGACATTGAAATTGGAGGAGGAAGAGTAATAGGAGAAGCCTGCCATATCGTAGATCTGTTCAGATATTTGATAGGGAGTCCTGTTAGTGAAAAGAATATATCCCCGATAAGTTATTCCAATAAAGAAAATACACCAAATGCAAATGCTAATATCTCAATAAAATATGAAGATGGTAGTGTCGGAAATATATTATATACATCAATGGGAGATAAAGCATATCCTAAGGAAAAGTGTCTTATATTTAACAGTCAGATGATTATCGAAATGAATAACTATAAATCTATTTCCATTTATAGGGATAATAAATGTAATACTATAAAATATAGAGGTATACAGAAAGGATTCAAAGAAGAATATATTGCACTTGCCAAATCCTTTATAAACGGGGAGGAATTTCCAATTCCAGTTGCCGAGATCATAGAGACGAGTGGGATTCTTTTGAAATAAGGGAAGAAAGAGGGCTCCACCACGAATAACCACTGAAATAGAAGAGAATCACGGAAGGGAGATTAGCCACGAATTCAC
>JAGLYS010000242.1 GCA_023132105.1 Caldifarciminota bacterium | reverse complement strand
TCTATATTCCCCCTCCCTTCAATTCACTCCCGCCAGTGGGAGGGAAAGTTACTATATGGTATATATTTCCCAATATTACTTCCTCGCCCTCGATGGGAGAGGACTGAGGTGAGGGTGCAAACGGGAATATCAACAGCATCACCGTAGAGAGCGTAGATCGTAAATCGAAATATTCGTGAAATTGTAGGGGCACCCCCCTGTGGTTGCCCTCTTCTCCTTTCGTGTCATGCTAACCCTGAAACAAGTTCAGGGTGACATTACTTGATTCAGCATCTCATGCCAGATCCTGAAATAAATTCAGGATGACACATTCACAATTCGTGTTTAATTTTCTCTTTCCCCTCTCGGCTGTCGTCTGATGTCTGGTGTTTATTATTCGTTATTCGCAAATTCGTGGTTGCACCTCCTTTCCGTTTTATTATTCTCTTTTCTATGATTGCTTTCCCTCTATCCTTTATTCTTGACTAAATTTACTAATTAAAGTATCATAGATTTATATATATAAACAGGAGTTTACTATGAATTTAAAAGAAGTTTTAACCGATATGGTAAAAAGGGATGCATCCGATTTACACTTAAAATCAGGAACCCCACCAATATTTAGAATAAATGGAACTTTGGAAGTCCAGAACTATCCTCCTCTTAATCCTCAGGAACTGAGAAGTATTGCAATGCAGATTATGACTCCTAATCAACAGGAGATATTTGCTGATAAAAAAGAGCTCGATTTTGCAATCGGAATTACAGGTTTGTCAAGATTTCGTGTAAATGCGTATATGCAAAGGGGAAGTGTTGCAATTGCAATGAGAACTATTCCGATATTATCTAAGAAATTGGAAGAACTGAACTTACCCAACATTTTAAAGGAATTAGCTCTTAAGCCAAGAGGTTTTTTTCTCGTAACAGGGACAACTGGTAGTGGTAAATCAACTACACTCGGAGCAATGATAGAGTATATAAATTCAACAATAAAGAGAAATATTATAACGATTGAGGATCCAATTGAATTTCTTTTTAAGGATAAGAAATCAACTATCTCTCAAAGAGAGATAGGCAATGATACTATCAATTATAATTATGCTCTTAAACATGTTTTAAGACAGGATCCCGATATAATTCTTATAGGTGAGATAAGAGATAGAGATACAATGGATACGGCAATAAGAGCAGCTGACACAGGACATCTTGTTATGAGCACACTACATACATTAAACGCAAGTGAAACAATAAACAGGATAATCTCGTTTTACCCCCCCCATCAACAGCAACATATCAGAGTCCTACTGGCGACTACATTAATAGGAGTAATTTCACTAAGACTTATACCAAGGATTGATGAAACCGGCAGGATGCCTGCAACAGAGGTAATGATTACAACATCAACGATAAAGGAATACCTGCTTGATGAAATAAAAACACTGCTTATTCCGACTGCAATTGAGGAAGGAGAACAATATCATATGCACACATTTGATCAGGAAATAATGAAACTATATAAAAATAAAGTAATATCTTATGAAGATGCTTTAAGAAATGTAACAAACCCAGATGAATTTAAACTTAAGTTAAGAGGAATTGAATCGACAGCAGAAGATGCTTGGGAATTATAAATCCGGAGGATAATATGAAAATTTTTAGTGCAAAATTAATAGGTGCTTTAATCGGTATCGTAATAGGAATAATACTTCTTATATTTGGCTTTTGGAAAGTAGTACTTATCATTCTATTAGGAGCAGTAGGTTTATATATAGGTTACTTAATTGAAGAAAATAAAAAAAACGACCATATAGATCTGGAATGAGGGATTTATGGCATTAATAAATTATGCAAAAAAGGAGATTACCTGTAAAATAGTATATTATGGACCCGGAAGATCCGGCAAGACTACAAATCTCCAGTATATCTATTCTAAGTTACCAGAAGATAGAAAAACACAAATGATATCTCTTGCTACGGAAATGGATAGAACACTCTTTTTTGATTTCTTACCGATTGAACTTGGTCAAATCGGTCAATACACGATAAAATATCAACTTTATACTGTGCCGGGACAGGTATATTATGACTCGACAAGAAAGCTTGTCCTCCAGGGAGCAGATGGAGTTGTATTTGTAGCGGATTCTCAATATTCAAGATTCGATGATAATGTTGAAAATTTAGAAAATATGGATGAGAATCTTAAAAAAAACAATCTTTCTATAGATGAAATACCTGTAATACTCCAGTACAATAAAAGAGATGTTATTGATCTTATTCCTGTAGATAAATTAGAAAGTGCATTAAACAAGAGAGAATGGGAATCTACTGAAGCAATTGCTATTTCGGGAGAAGGAGTTATTCATACTTTAAAAATAATAAGCAATCTTGTATTAACATCAATAAAAGATAAATATAGTAGAAAGGTAAGGTGAAAATGACTGATTATCCTGAAATAAAGGATAATTTGTCCTCACTTAATAGAGATTTTATTTTCCAGAATTATGTTCTGGGAAATTTTAACAGAGCTTCTTACCAGGCAGTAATGGGTTTTATATCAGGGGAAAAATTAATTTATAATCCGCTTATTATACAATCAAACACAGGAATGGGAAAGACACACCTTTTGCATGCAATAGGTAATTATGGATTACAAAGAAAGATTATAAAATCTCCGTTTTTACTTAACCAGGATACCATAATACTTTTTGAATCGATGATTAGAAAGGATAAGACTGCAATTTCCAAGATTAAGACAATGGATCTTTTCCTTGTAGATGATTTGGATATAACACTAAAATACAAATCCATTAAACGACTTTTTGAATTGTTAATCGATTTTTATTATAGCAATGGGATAAAGATTGCCATAACAACTACTACACCAATAAATTCTCTAAACTTAAGCGAAAAAACACTGTCAATCCTAAACAATGGTTTTACAGCAAAGAATAATGAACCCGATTTGAAAGATAGAGCAAGATTATTAGCATTTCTTTTTAAAAAATCAAATATTAAAATTCCCCCACAAATAGCAAGATATATAATCAATCAGAAAAATTTAAGCATTCGTGATCTTAAAGGTATCTCTAATAAGATATTTGTTTATTTAAACTTACAAAAAGTTGAAATTACAAAAATACTTGTTTCTAATATTATTCAGGATATCGGAGCTAGAAAATCAGTTATCGAAGAGAAAGAGACAGTAGAGAAAACCAAAAAAGCAACTGAAAATGAAGATATTATTAGAGAGGAATATAAGGAAAAATTGTATGTATGGGAAATGAAAGGTTTTAATATAGACACTTTACACAATGTTATAGAAAGCCCCATTGAAGATTTAAGAAATGCCTTTATTACCTTTACAAGCAATATTCAACGATTGATTGATATCAATAAACGATTTGGAATGTTAAATGAAACAAGATTTACTTCGGAACTAAAAAATATTGAGAAAAAGCTATTCGATCCCGATGTAGTAGATGAACTTGAAACAAAAATCAAGATATTGGAACTCAAAAACTCAATACAAATAGAAGCATTTCAGAATCTTGATGAACAAATGAATGCATCAAATTATTTTCTTTCAAAATCCAATAAAAATATATATACAACAATTATATCGAATATTCCACTAAAGAATGTTAGTGGTGTAGCATTTTATATAAGAGGAAAAAAGAAAACAGGTAAAACACATTTGCTTCATGCGATTTTCAATAAGATGTATATTGGATTTCCAGATATACTTATTTACTATATAAATTCATTAAAGTTAGTAAGAATTATTGAAAAAGACGGATTAAAACAATTTATCCAGCGATATTCATATATAGACTATATGATAATTGACAATATTCAAAATCTAATGCTCTTGCCGGAGGATAAATGGAAAGATATAATTGGGTTTTTTAACACACTAATTGCAAGACAGAAATTTTTAATCCTTGCATCGGATAGAGAATTATTTAAACCACTTAATAAGATTAACAACATTACACTTCAGACACTTGATAGTCCTGATTTCGATTTGAAAAAGATGTTCATTAAGCATTGGTTTGAAAAGAATAAGTTGAAATTAAAACAGGATGTTCTTAATTTATTAGCTTATAGTATAGAAAAAAATTTCGGGGACACTGAGGAAAGACTCGATAGTTTATATGATAATTTGATAAAGACCAAACCGGATTTTACAATAAATGATATACTGAATATTTTCCCTGATTTAAGAATTATATCCGAATCAAAAGAGACTATTCAAATAAGTCCAAGTGTTGAATATAAAGATTTCAATATAGGTGAAATGTTTACTATAGACAGATTAATCAATGATTATATTTGAGGTTAAAATATGGCAATGAAAGGAACTAGTAATGAAGCTAGTTTGCCTGATATTATACAACTAATCTCTCAGGGAAAACGAACAGGTGTATTAAGTGTTACAAATAGAAAGGATTTTGGTGACATTTATTTCAAGGATGGAAACATTGTTTACAGTACTATTGTTAATAATAAATTCAAATTATGCGATATTTTGATAAGTGCACAGGAAATAACCAGAGAAGAAGCTGAAAAAGCAATTGAAATACAAAAAACAGATGATTTCAAAAAAAGAATTGGTGAAATATTAATAGAATTGGATTTTATTACAAAAGATAAACTTTTAAGTTATGTAAAAAAACAGATTGAAGAAGTTGTATTTACGATATTCAAATGGGAAAATATTTACTTTAATTTTGAACCAAACATTCATCCTCCGAAAGATCTTGAAATAATCTCATTTCGTCCCGAGGATATTTTATTGAAAATCGCAACAAGAATCGATGAATGGGATCTTCTTAAGGATAAAATTCCGAAAGATGACACTGTGCTTACTAAACGGAAAGATATAGATTTGACAACCCTTGAAATTCGGGAAATAGAAATATTTGAAATCGTAAATGGTAAAAGAAATCTAAAAGAAATTTTTAAATTAGCTCCATATACAAAGTTCGAAGTTTGTAAAATCATATATATACTCCTTAATAAAAATGCTATTGCGGAATTAGGAACAAAAAAGATAAGCAATATAGAAATAATATCTCAAATCGAAGAACATAGAAATCTCGGAATTGCATTCTTGAAAACCGATATGTTTAATGAAGCAATAAGAGAATTCAAAACAATTATTTCGCAAGATAGAGAAAATGCAGAAATCTATTTCTATATTGGACTTGCTTTTCATAAAAAGGGGCAATTAAAAGAAGCAATTAATTATTATCAAAAATCGTATAATATTAATCCAAAGAAATTAGCACTTATTAATAATTATGCTGTCCTTTTAGAGGAGATGGAACAATTTTCAAGAATTGAAGATCTTT
>JAGLYS010000241.1 GCA_023132105.1 Caldifarciminota bacterium | reverse complement strand
TCAGGAGATAATGAAAGATAATAATTATAGAAATATACAGTTTTTAAGAACTAATCTTTCAGCTACTACAAAGTCGATACCTTATTATCCTATTAGAGAAATACTTCATGATATAATCCGTAGTACGGATGAAAAATGCTTTGATCAACTTCCTAAAGCTTATCGAATTGAATTAACTAAAATTATTCCCGAATTGTTTGGTGATTCACAAGCAAGAGAACACCCGTTTATGACAGATAAGTTCAGACTATTCGAGGGGGTAAAGAAATTCTTGAAGTTAAGATGTTATAAAGCTCCTCTCTTTATATGTATTGATAATATTCACTGGTCGGATGAGGCATCACTCGAACTTCTCAGCTATCTTGTAAGAGCACTAAAAGATTATTCAATATTATTTGTTTTTGTATATCGTATAGAGGAGGTGGAAGAGGGGCTATTTCATAATATATTGCAGCTTATGAGCAGGGAGAATATCTATGACGAAATAAGAGTTGAAACACTTGAAATAGCAGATACAATGAGAATGCTTACATTGATTTTAGATAGTCCGCTTTCACATGAGATTATAAAATACATATTCGATAAAACAGGAGGCAACCCTTTCTTTATTGAAGAATTGATCAAATCCATGGAAGAGAACCGTGAACTTATCTGGAATAGAAAGGAATGGATATTGGATGAAAAGAAAGATATTGTAATACCTATATCTCTTGAAAGTGTTGTTGAAAGAAAATTAAATCTTATCGACAAGGAAGCAAAAAATGTTCTTGAGTATATGGCTGTAATTGGCAGGGAATTCAATTTTTCATTTTTAATGGATGTCTCTGGTATAAATGAAGGGCAACTTTTCGATTTGATAGATGAAATTGTGAAAATGAGATTATTATCAGAGAGTGAAGGAGAAAAATATTACTTTTCCGAAGATATTATAAGGGACATTATATATAATCAAATTATAAAATCCAAATTGAAACATTATCACAAAACGATTGGGAATAAACTTAAGGAGCGTAATAAGGACAATATAGAAAATTTTGCCGAAGAACTGTCCTTTCATTTTCATCTAAGTGGTGATTGTAAAAATACACTTAAATATAGTATTTTTGCAGGGGATAAGGCACGAAATTCTTATGCAAATAAGGATGCTATTAGATTTTATACATGGGCAATTAATTGCTTAAGTGAAAATGAATTTAAAGATGACGGGAAGATGAAGTTGATTGATTGCTTGAAAAAGCGTGCAAATGTATTATCTATTATAGGAGAAAACGATATTGTGATTGAAGATTTAAATAAAGCAATTGATATTTCAAAAAGATCAAATCAGAAAGAAATGGAAGCTGATTGTTATATGCAACTTTCTAAAACTTTTCAGGATAAATCTCAGTATAATAAAACAAATAAGCTTATTAATAAAGCTCTCAAAATATATAAAAAATTGGGGAATTTAAAGGGAGAAGCTCTATGTTACAGCTATAATGCCAATACACATTTTTATACGGGGGAATATAACAGTGCTCTTGATTTAAATAAACAAGCCCTGGAAATAAGGGAGAAGATAAATGATAAAAAAGGTGTAATCGAAAGTCTTAATAATTATGGTATTGTATATCAGAATCTCGGAGAAAACGAAACTGCTCTTGATTTCTATAAAAGAGTATTAAGTATTGTAGACGAAACAGGAGATTTAAGGGGGAAATCAAGAGGGCTAAATAATATAGGAGTTGTTTATTATAATCAAGGCGATTATTTAAAAGCACTAAAATTTTATAATAATTCCTTGAATATTATTAAAGAAATTGGTCATATTCAGGTCGAAGCTATAATTCTTAACAATATCGGAAGTATTTATCATATTATGTGCAATTACAAAGAAGCTATGGGCTATTATGAGAAAGCACTGGATATTTTATCTAATATGGGCCATAAACAGGCAATGGTAACAACCTTATATAATCTTGGAATCATAAATTTTGACAGAGGCTATTTTGAGGATGCAATGAGCTATTTTAAACATTGTTTAACATTGGGAGAAGAAATCGGAGATAAAAAAATGGAGGCAGCTTGCCTTGTAAGTATGGGTGGGCTTTTTATGGAGGATAACAATTATACAAAAGCTAAAAAGCATATTTTTAAAGCATATAAAATAGCCAGTGAAATCAAATCCAAATTCCTTATTTCATATATAATCCTTAGTGTAATTACTTATCACCTGGATAAAGGGGAACTCGACAAAGCAGAATTACGACTTGCAGAGAATATGAAACTTGTTAAGGAACTAAAATCCAAGGAATTTGAAGGTGAAGTTTTAAGCTTATATGGAAGGTATTATACGGAAAAGAAACAATGGGAAAAGGCATTGTTATATTATAAGAAAGCAATAGTATTATTTAAAAAGTTGAATAATTTTTCAAATAATGCTCGAACATACTATTCCTTAGCGATTATGTATAAAAGAATGGGGGAGGATGTTAAAAAGAGGAAATATCTGAATATAGCCAGAAAAATGTTTGTAAAATACGAAGCTAATGGATGGCTTGAGAAGATAGATAAAGAGCTGATTTAAACAGAGCTGTTGTAATTTTTGTCTCGTTAATTTTATAAAAAACAGGAAAAAATAATTCTCTAATCTATATTGGCGAAAAGCAGATAATTAGTTGTTTCCAATATTTAATGTCCGGATTTTATTGCTTTATAAATACAGAATATTATTCCACAAAAGAGTATTCCAAAACCTACAATCATCATTATCCATGCTAATAAAGGCATTATTCTACTCCTCTAAATTTTCTTCTTTTTATTGAAAGAATAATTGCGATGATCAATGTAGCTATAACTACAAACATTCCTATAAGAAGGGCTCCTCTTGAATATTCTCCATATGGGTTTATAATTTCATTCTTTATATTCCATATCATAATTACCAATAGTATAATGGGGATAAAGAATTTTATTAGAATATCCCA
>JAGLYS010000240.1 GCA_023132105.1 Caldifarciminota bacterium | reverse complement strand
CGAAGTGAAGCAATCCCACAAGAGTGAATTTAGATTGCTTTGTCATTTCCGTTTTGCCATATGTTCATATCCATTTGTTATTTGATAAAAAATACAATTGAATTTTGTTTTCAAATATGTTAAGAATGAATAGTATTATTTATATGTATAACATATTTAAAAATTGTTATATTAAAAGGAACGAGATGGGATTAGAAAATATTTTAAATATATATAAAAATATTACTATAGTATTTATTGCTATTTTATAGATGAGAAACAAATCAAGCATCTATAAGATATATTCTATTGCTGTTTTTACTATAGCAATGATTTTAATTGCCATAACATTTAAAACCATATTAATATCTAATGTAAATTTAATAATACTGATCATTATCTTTATTGTATATATCTTGACAATAAGATTCAAATTAAAAGTATTGGATAAAAAAATATTTTACTTCGATATGGGTATAAGGTTTATATTACTTGTATTATATGGTAAAGAAATTTCTTCGATAATTCCATTTATAATATTTCTATCTCTTATATTTATTGACAGCGAAAGGGATTATTTTGATGTCATTAGATTTTCAGGAGAAATTTATTTAATTACATTTACTACAGGATTGATTTTTGAGAAATTATATTTCCCGTTCATTGTATATCCTCTTGATATTAACATCCTTTTTCAATTGTCTTCTTATGTATTTTTACTTACATTGTTTACTTCGGTTTTTGTAATATTAAATAATATTCAAAATAAGAAATATAATGTATCTTATATCAGGTATTATTTAACATATACTCTTTTTGCGAATTTTCTTTCTCAATCGTTTTTCTTTCTTTCTCTTCTTTTTCTAATTAATAAAGATTATCGTTTAATGCTATTCTCGATGTTTTATACGATGATGTTTTTAATGTTTTATGCTTATCAAAATTATAAGAACAATAGTATAAGAGAATCTATTGATTTTATTGAAAATGTAAACAATTTAATAGATCAATCCAAATATCTGGAGAATTACAATGAACTAAAATCGTTTTTAGGTAAAAATGACATATTTCAGAAAAGAATAAGAGGATATTATTTCATTTTAAATAAAAAAAATGTTCCTCTGGAGGAATATGGAAATTGCGAAAACAGAAGGATTACTGAGGAAATTAGAGATGCTATCATAAAAAACGACGAAGAAAAACTTGAAAAATTAAAAAATGATAATATCGACATGTTAATGTTTAATGTAAAACCTAACAATGAATTAATAGGTGTATTATGTCTATTGACGGATTTAAAGAATAGGAATGAATTTTATATGAATATTAACAGAGTTATTGAGAACCACATATATTATTTAACTGAAAATATAGAACTAAAAGATAAACTAAAGAACGACCTATCACTTACAGTAGAAACTGTACTATCTCTTATTGAGGCAAAAGACCCGATAAACAGAGGACACATTAGAAGGGTGGCATATTACAGTTATATGCTTGGAAAATCCTTAGAATTTAGTAAGGATGAACTTGAAAATCTTAGATTCTCATCTCTTCTTTATGATATTGGTAAAATTGAAGTTCCTGATAACATTTTAAAGAAGGAAGGTGCTCTTACGGATGTGGAATATAAAGAGATAAAAAGGCATCCGTTAATCGGATATAACCTATTAAAAAATATAGATGAATTTAAGGATATCCTAACTGGTGTTTTGCAACATCATGAAAGAATAAACGGGAGTGGTTACCCGTTCGGACTAAGAGGTGATGAAATATCAATCCAGGCGAAAATTATAGGCATTATCGATGTCTTCGATGCTATCACATCGAGAAGACCATATAGAGGAGCTTTGAGTGCAAATTTCGCATTGAGATATTTGAAAAAGAATCAAGGAAGACTATTTGATGAAAATATATGCTCTAAATTTATTGAGGATATAGAAGAAGGCAAGATAAAGATAATAAGAAGGAAAGATGATATTTTTAATTAATGAAAAATATGAAAATTTAAAATTATTATCAGTAATCTCATTTATTTTCATTTTAGTAAGTTTTGTTTTTAACACTCCCGTATTTTATTTTGATAATAGATTCCTTTTGTTAATTGTTACAATGTTTATGTTTGGTTTGATACCAATTGGATACAATAAAGAATTTGATTTTTCATTATCCGTAGGTTTTAGTTTGCTTATAATGCTAATATATCCGGAAAATGTATCATTATGGGTTGTATTACTGGTGAACTTTATTGCATTTCTTATAAAAAATTACAAATTAAAATTTAAGATTAATATACTAATAGCCTTTATAAATACTGGAATTATACTTGTGGTTTTGAAAGTAGCCGTAAATATATTTAATGTAATAAGTAGTGTTTCTGATCTTCCTAATCATATCATATTATTACCCGTTTGGATTTTAATGCTGCTTCTTGGGTATATTATTTTGATTTTATATTTAAAGTACATAAAGATAAGCATTTCATTAATTAAATTGCCGGAAAGTTATTTTTTTCTGTTACTATCATTATATATTTTTTATTCTGCCTTTGTATTATATAGTATTCTTATAGAGTATAATATAATTACTTATTTAATGTATATTTTTACAAATTTGATATTTTTTACGATTCTTCATTTTATACAGAGACACAATAACAGTATTTTCAAAACCCTTAATGAAATTATAACATTAAATAAAATAAAAGCGGGTAATGAGAGAGAAGATGTAGGTTCATTTATAAAAGCTTTATATCAGGTATTAAATAAATATATGAAAATATCCGCTATATACATTAAGATTCAAGAGAATAGCAATAAGCCGAGATATGAAGTTGCAGGAGATAGTAAATTGGAGAAATCAGAGATAGATAAAATTGTTGAAAAAAATAAGAATGAAAATATATTTCAAATAGAAAGATGTAAAACATGTAAGGGTGATTCAATATTTATTGTTTGGTATCCTATATATGCAATGAGAAAGAGAGTAGGGGATATGGTGATATCAGTAAAGGATTATAGTATAGTAAAAGATAATTTATTATTTTTCAAATCCATAAACAATAAACTTGCTGTAATAATTGAAAATATTGAATTGTATAACAGTTTAAAATCAGGATTTCTTAAGGTGATTGAAATAATTATATCTTTGATTGAAGCAAAAGATCCGTTAACGGCAGGACATTCCGTTAGAGTTGCAAAATATTCATATATGATAGGAAAAGAAATAGAACTTGATAAAAAAGAATTGGATAGTTTAAAATTTGCAGCATTACTGCATGATATAGGGAAAATCGCTATTCCCGAAAGCATATTAAAGAAAGAAAAAGAACTATCGGAGAGTGAATTTGAAATAATAAGACAACATCCTATCAAGGGGGTGAAATTATTAAGAAAAATTGACACATTGAAATCTTCATTTGCCGGAATAATGGAACATCATGAGAGGTATGATGGAAAGGGATATCCGTATGGGAAATCCGGAGAGGATATAAGTCTACAGGGGCGTATTATTGCAATTGCCGATGCATTTGATGCGGTTACTTCGATGAGAACATATAGAACACCCGTAAAGAGAATTGATGCGGTGGCTATGGTTATAGATAACGGTGAAAACGGTAAATTTGACCCGAAACTTGTAGATGTTTTCGCTAAAATTATAAATAGATCCAATGGGGAATATGTAGATGGTAGTATACTTGATAAAATAGTGATTTAATGTGTCATCCGGAATCCTGACCTGCGTCAGGACAGGTTTATTTCAGGATATGGGAGGGGAAGAAGAGGGGGAATAGCCACGAATTTACGAAGAATAGATAATAGACATCAGACACCAGAC
>JAGLYS010000024.1 GCA_023132105.1 Caldifarciminota bacterium | reverse complement strand
GCATTCATTCCAAGAGAAACAATAGACATTGGATCATATTCGATACTTATTACTTTTTTTGCTTTACGAGCCATTAATATGGAAGTAATACCAATACCGCAATAGCCATCAATCACTTTGGAATCTTCATCGATATCAAGAGCTTGAATTGCATCGGTATATAGTTTCTCGGTCATTGATGAATTTACCTGAAGAAAAAGCCAGGGGTAGAGTTTAAATGATTCGTTAAAATAACTTAAGGTCATAAACCGTTCCCCGCTAATATGAATATACTCATCCCCGAATATCTTATTACCATCCAAAGTATTTATATTCAAATAAACACCTTTAAGGTTTTTGATATATTTTATAAAGTTCAGGTTATCATATTTTCTGTCCATTATAATTATTAAAAATATCCCATCGTTTTCTTTTCTAAAAACAATATGTGAAATATGATCCCAATACTCTTCATTTTTATCGATATTGTTTAATATTTTAATATTTTCATCAATCATCTCATCCTGTATTTTGCAGCCATTTTTAATGTGAACAATTTCATGTGTATTCAATTTGTAGAATCCGAATATTTTCTTTTTTTTATCATAAGGTAATTGAGCTTTATTCCTGTAGTTTATTTGTTTGATCGAAGGGATAATTGCTCTTATATCTATACTCCGAGTTGATCTAAATCTTGCTGCGGATTCTTTTACAATATTCTGCTTTTCTCTTAGCTGGGTTTCATATGTCATATTCTGCATATGGCAACCTCCGCATATAAAAAAATGGGGGCAAAGGGGAGCAGTATGATTAGAAGATTTCTCTAATGTAGAAATTATCTCTCCGAGATAATAATTTCTTTTTTTCTCTAAAATTTTAACATTTACCTTATCACCCGGGACACCCCACCTTGTAAATATAACTATACCGTTATGTCTGCATAAGGAATAGCCGTTATAAACGGTCTTTTCAATTACAAGTTCAAGCAAATCGGTCATTTTACCAATGGCTAAATACTTTATCAACAATATCGGATGCAATTTCTTTCGAAACTTTATCAATCAGGTTTTGTAAATCAAATGTACTAATATCATCTGTTTCCCATTCGCTTATATTCCCGTTGTATATCGATTTCTCTATCCCTTTTTTATTTATTTCCGTTTTTACGGTAATAGATACCTTATAACTTTTAACAGTACCTGAAGCATCATAATCAAAAGGTTCCTTTTTAAAGTTTTTAACAGTAATTTTTATCAAGATATCTCCGTCACTGTTAACTAGGTTTAAGCGACCATCCTGTATAAATGCTGTTTTAGTGTCGGATTCCAAAGAATTTTCTAATCCGTATTGGAGTGTGCTATTTTTTACGGGTTCAATAAACACGGTTGAAACATTATCGATAGAACCACTACTAAATGTATAATGTATGCATCCGGTTGAAAGCATAAATAGGATTAATATTATAAATAAAAATTCAATTCTTTTTCTTTTCATTAGTTATATGTCTTTTTATTTTCTTTGTTGTTGTCTTCTCAAATTCCTTTAATTGTAGTGAAATGGACCTAACTCTTTTATATGTTGCCAGATTATTTGTCAGGGATTTAACCTCATCTTTGATGATTTTTCCGACTTCTTCCAATGCAATATTAGCAGCAATTTGCCCATCCTTACCTTCATAGAATGAATTATACTCAAGATTGGGGTATATAACAGCATGAACCTCTTCTCTACCGGTTCTTTCATTTCTCTTTGACATAACAACAACTTCTTGTATCATAGGGCTTTTCATTAGTTCCTCTTCTATCTCTTCAGGATATATATTTTTACCGGCTTCCGTAACAATTACATTCTTTTGTCTGCCTTTGATATAAAAATATCCTTTATTATCGATATAACCGATATCACCGGTATATAACCATCCGTCTCTTAAAACCTTGATTGTCTCCTCTTTATCTTCATAATAACCAAGCATTACATTCGGACCTTTAATAGCAATTTCACCAACGCCTTCACTATTGGGATTCACGATTTTCATTTCCATCCCAACAAGTGGTGGTCCTATGGAACAATTATTGGCAGCATTTAGCGGATTAACATTAGTCACGGGAGAAGCTTCGGAAAGACCATAGCCCTGGATAATCGGAAATCCTAATCGTTCGAATGTATGTGAAACCCAATCCTTTAGGGCAGCACCACCCGATACCATTAAGCGGATCGATGATAATCCCGATTTTTCTCGTAGTCCTTTGAAAATAGGTTTACCAAGGTTCGCATTAGAGAAGCTTCTCATTACTCCAACAAAACCATAAGCTGATTTAAGTATTGCTTTTACACCAAAGGGTTGTTTATCGATTGCTTTAAGTATACCAAGTGCTATTTTTTCGAACAGTAGGGGAACCCCAAGCATTATAGTTGCTTTGGAATCCTGTATATCCTCGATTATCTCACTGGGTCTGTAACCTCTGGCATACATAATCGTTGAACCCTGTACCAAAGCCCCGACAAAACCTACAGTAGCTTCAAAAACATGATGTAAAGGTAGAATTGAAATGAATGTATCGTTTTCATCGAATACAACTCTATCAACCGTAGCTAAAACATCATAGATTACATTTTCATTTGTAAGCATAACGCCCTTGGATTTCCCTGTGGTTCCCGAAGTGAATAACAGGACCATTAAATCATTATTGGTAACAGGAACATCGAAAGGATTGATATCCAACTTTTTTCCTTCGCTGATCATTGTATGTATATCAACTTCGTCATGATCCTCATCCATTGATATTATTCGTTCAAGTGTATCCAGTTTACCTTTAATGCCATTCATCAAGAACATATAATCACCAGAACAAAATACTATTTTAACATTTGCTTTTTTAATTATATTAAACAATTCTCCCTCTTTTAATAGCGGATCAAGAGGCACAACAATAGCTCCTGACATATGGATTGCAAGATAACTAATCGTCCACTCAGGTCTGTTTTTAGATATGACACTAATCTTATCACCTTTTTTTACCCCCAATTTGATAAGCATTTTTGCAAGATTTGTAACATATTTATCTAATTTGTTATATGAATATTTAACAAAGTTGTCTCCTGATCTTTCTTGCAAGGCAGTTTTTGTGCCAAATTTATTAGTTGTATCCTTTAACATCTCCCTTAATGGTTTAACTGCTTTTAGAATAGATTCTTTTGAAACATTTTCCATATCTACCTCTTTTAATCCTTATCTTTTAAAATGTGTCTTTTTATCTTTCTTGATGTTGTCTTTTCAAATTCTTCTAATCTTAGTGAAATTGTCTTAACCCTTTTATATGAAGCAAGATTATTTGTTAAATTCGTAACCTCATATCGGACAGTTTTTTGGATTGCATTTAAAGTATCCTGCGTTATCTCTTCTCCCTTTTTCCCTTCATAAAATAAAATCCTGTCAATGTCCGGATATATGATGGCATGAACCTCTTCTCTTCCTGTTTTAATATTTTTATTACCTTTAATAACAACTTCTTTGATATAAGGACTTTTTAAGAGTTCATATTCTATCTCTTCAGGATATATATTTTTTCCTGCTTCGGTAACAATAATATTTTTCTGCCTTCCTATTATGTACACAAACCCATCTTTATCGATATATCCCATATCACCCGAATAAAACCAACCATCCTTTATTACCTGATCGGTTAACTCCTTATCTTGATAATAACCCTGCATAACTATAGGACCTTTTATACATATTTCTCCAATTCCCAACTCATTAGGATTTACTATTTTTTCCATAACACCTACAATAGGCGTTCCAATGGAATCAAATTTACATTCATTCATCAAGTTAAGATTTGCTATAGGGGATGTTTCGGTAAGTCCGTAGCCCTGCATTATCTTGAATCCTAATTTCGTAAATCCCGCAGCTATTTCCGGTTTTAAAGCAGCTCCCCCGGAAATCATTATTTTTAATGATCCTAAACCTGCCTTATCTCTCAAGCTTTTGAACATACCTTTGCCCGGATTCCTTTTTGTAATTTTTTCAATTGTTCCTGCTACTCCGAGAGCGGAATGTAAGAAAGCTTTTACACCGATCGGTTGCTTTTTGATTCCTTCCATAATCCCATTGTATATCTTTTCAAACAGCAAGGGGACTCCAAGCATAATTGTGACACCAGCGTCTCTTATATCCTCGATTATCTCATTTGGTCTCAGGCTTCTTGCATAAGTTATCTTAGAACCGCAAACCAGTGGTATTATAAAACCAGCAGTAGCTTCGAAAGTATGATGTAAAGGTAATATTGATATAAATGCATCTGTAGAATGAATAGATAATCTCTGCAATGAAGCAAATGTATCATAAACAATATTTCTACTTGTAAGTACTACACCTTTTGGTTTTCCTGTCGTTCCTGATGTAAAGAGAATAGCAAGAATATCATCTTTTCTTACCGGAACTTTCCATATGTCTATTCGGGATCGTTTTCCCGCACCTATTAATTCATCCAAGTTTTGAACACCTTCATCTTCATCCATCGATATGATTTCAAAATTTAGATTCTGGCTCGATTTCAGCCCCTTCAGCATATAAAAATGATCTGTTGCAGTAATAATTTTAGTGATTTTTGATATCTGAATGATATTAAGAATTTCCTTTTCTTTCAGCTTTGTATCGATTGGAATTATAGTACCACCTGATGCATGAATTGCTAAATAACTAAGTGCCCATTCGGGTCTATTCGGACCGATTACACCTATATTATCACCCTTTTTTACACCATTTTTAATCAATGACTTGGCAATTGCATTAATCTTTTTCCACATCTCTCCATAAGTAATATTAGAAAAAGCATTTCCTACTCTTATTTGAAGAGCAATATTGTCTCTATATGCTTCGGATGAATTATATATTACCTCTCTAAGTGATAATATTTCTCTTTCAAGTATGGGGTTTTCCATCAATTACCTCCATATTATTAATAAAATTTGTAATTTCCTCTTTATTCTTTAATTCACCTTTTAGATATTCAATTGCAGTAATTCTAATAATCGATGAGTAATACTCATTGTCTATTTTCGAATTAGCTGCCTTAATTGTGTGTCCGTTAATAAGTTTATTAAGAACCTTTAATTTTTCACCAATTTCATCGATAGATTTTTTATCACATTTATAGTATATAAAAGCTCTCAAAGCCCTATCTATTCCATACTTTCTATATATGAAGTAGATATTATCAAATATATTTCCGGTATTCGAAGAAAGAATAAGTTCAATATATTCAATATTGTCAGAATAGATTCTCCGAATATTTTGATCATTAATATGGTATATCTGCATAATATCTTTCCTGAACGCTGTTAAATTATTGGCATGTATATGCTTTTCCAATTCCTTAAAATTCTTACCGTTAATATGTCCATTTTGATAAAAAACTCCTAAATTGCTTATTATATGTAAAATGTTAAAAAAACTATTCTCATGATAAATATAGTCCAATTCTCTCGTAATCCTGCGATTACTAATTCGAGATAGATAGTTATTATCAGTCGATTCATTATAACATTTTATAGTTTCATTGTCCATATTAAGACCAAATTTACCTGAGAACCTTAAACCACGAATAATCCGTGTAGGATCATCCCTGAAGCTGGTTTTGTATATTACTCTTAATAATCTGCTTTTAATGTCTTCGAAACCATTTAGAGGATCAATCATCTTTTTATGTTTTATGTCCCAGACAATGGCATTTATTGTAAAATCTCTTCTTTTAAAATCCTCTGTAAGGGGGCAATGTTTAACAATTGGCAATTTGCCGGAATCAAGGTATTTCTCCTCTCTTGTCGTTGCAAAGTCGAATTTGGTTTTTCCCAATGTTAGAACCCCGGTTAAGAATCTGTCATTAAATGTGTAATTGCATTTGAATTGCTTGCTTAATATTGTAAACAACATTTTCAAATTTCCATCGTATAGGAAATCTATATCATCTGTATCGATACCAATTAAAGTATCTCTAATGAATCCACCTACAATATATATGTTATCAACGGATTTTAAATAATTGTATAGCTTTTTAAAATCCTTATGTCTATCTGAATAAATCTTGATTTTATTTCTAATTTTATTCATAATCAATATGTATATTCAGGATCAACCTCAATATAAATTTCGTCTATTTCATTAAATGTATGTTTAATCTTCTCTTCTAACAAACCGATTAAATACTCCTTATTGTTCATATCGCTTCTTCTGAAAACCAATTCAAAATATATGGAATTTTTTTGATCTTTTCTTAAAATATGCAGGTCGTGAAATTCAATATAATTTTTATCTCCGGATATGATGCTGTTCAAATATGTGTGTAAATTCCTGAGTAGATTGTCTTTATTATCAATAGGGTCAATATGAACAGTAATATCCATATTCATTTCACTCTTTATCATTTTTTCTATTGAATCGCTAATAGCATGAGCGGTTACAAGATTTAATGTATCCGGAATTACAATATGTAAACTGCCAATCGATAATTTACCATATGTGTTTATAATAACATCATGAACGGAGATTACATTATCATTATTATGTAAAGCTATATCTTTGATATTTTTAATTACATTTGCAGAAGGAGCTGTTCCGATTAAAATATTTACTGATTTTTTTAGAATATTGATGCCAATATATGTAATGAACAATGCAATTATAAAACTGGCAATTCCATCAATTGCAAATAATCCGAAATATACGGAAATAAATGAAATTACTACAAGAACTGATGAAATAGCATCGCTTCTATGATGCCATGCATCTGCCATTAATGTTTCGGATTTGATTATTTTCCCTATATAAAATGATAATCGAGCCATAAGTTCTTTAAGTACTATTGTAAGAATTACAATTATTA
>JAGLYS010000239.1 GCA_023132105.1 Caldifarciminota bacterium | reverse complement strand
GAGATATGATATTATTATAAAGGATATAGATACCGTATATACTCTTTCACAAGGTAATATTCCGAGAATAAGGAACGAACTTAATGGGTTATCTCCTTTAAGTTGCGTTTCTATCGCTATTAAAGATGGAAAAATAGCAAAAGTTGGGAAAATAATTGATGATGAAGCAAATAATATATTAGATGGGAAGAATTCAATAGCCATTCCCGGTTTTGTGGATTGCCATACACATACGATATTCGGAGGGAATAGAGCGAATGAATGGTTAAGAAGACTTAAAGGAGAGTCTTATCTCTCAATCCTTAAATCAGGTGGTGGGATAATCGATACTGTGAATCAGACAAGAGAATTGCAAAGATATCAGATGCTTGAAGAAACAAATGTAAAATTGGATAGAATGTTAAAATCGGGTACAACTACCGTTGAAATTAAATCGGGTTATGGACTTGATCATAATACAGAAATAAGAATGCTTGAAGTAGCTAATGAACTCAATAAATATAACAAATATGATATTATAAGCACATATATGGGGGCACATGCAATACCTCCCGAATATAGAAACGATAGAGAAGGGTATATAAAACTTGTAATCGATAATCTTGATGAGATAAAAGAGAAAAGGTTAGCTACATTTGTAGATATTTTTTGCGAAGAAGGTGCTTTTACAATAGATGAAAGCAGAAAAATTTTAGAAAAAGCCAAAATGCTCGGTTTTAGTATAAGATTACATGCCGATGAACTTGCGAGAAGCGGAGGAGCAATATTGGCTGGTGAACTCAAAGCAAGAAGTGCCGATCATCTGTTAACGATAGATATAGAAGGAATCGATGCAATGTTTGAAGGCAATGTATCGGCTGTATTATTACCGGGTACGGCATATCAGATGAGAAGCAAGAATATTCCACCCGTAAGGAGCATGATAGATAAAGGACTTGTAATTGCCGTTGCCTCCGATTTCAATCCGGGAAGTTGTCCGATATATTCTATGTCTGTAATTTTATCATTTGCTGTTTCCCTGTATGGCCTTTCCCCTGAGGAAGCACTTACGGCATCTACTATCAATAGTGCTTATGTATTGGGAATCGATGCTAAAAAGGGTTCTATTGAAGTCGGGAAAGATGCGGACATTCTTCTTTTGGATATGCAAAATATAGAGGAAATACCATATAGGTTTAACGATTTACATTTAAAGTATATAATAAAAAACGGGATTATTTTAAAGAATGAAGGAGATTTAATATGAGTAAGATTGTTGAATGCGTACCGAATTTCAGTGAGGGGCGAAATAAGGAAATTGTAGATTCAATAGTTAATGAAATAATTACAGCAGGGAATGTACGCTTAATAGACAGGGAAATGGATGGCGATCATAATAGATCTGTAATCACATTTGTCGGAGAGCCTGAAGAATGCTTAAAAGCAGCATTTGCAGGTGTAAAAAAAGCATCCGAATTGATTGATTTGAATAAACATAAAGGAGAACACCCCAGGATTGGAGCTACTGATGTCGTTCCTTTTATCCCCGTAAAGGGTGTTTCTATGGAGGAATGTGTTGAGTTAGCTAATAAATTAGGTGAGAAAATTGCCAGTAAACTTAATATACCTGTATACTTATATGAAGAAGCTGCCAGGATTTCGGAAAGAAAGAATCTGGCTAAGATTCGAAAAGGACAATTCGAAGGATTAAAAAATGAAATCGAGATAGATCTTACGAGAAAACCAGATTTCGGGGAAGCTAAAATACATCCAACCGCCGGAGCAACTGTAGTCGGTGCAAGATATTATCTTATTGCTTTTAATGTAAATTTAAGAACGGATGATCTTAATATTGCTAAAAAGATAGCAAAAAATATACGGTTTAAGAATGGCGGGTTTAGATACATAAAAGCAATGGGTTTTGCAATTAAAGAAAGAGGGATTGTTCAGGTTTCGATGAATATGACCAATTATCAAAAAACAAGCCTTTATCATGCATTTGAGTTTGTAAAAAGAGAAGCTGAGAGATATGGCGTATTAATAGCTGGCAGTGAACTTGTTGGCTTAACACCAATGGAAGCAGTTATTGATATAGCGGATTACTATATCAGATTTGAAAATCCGATACATGAACAGATCCTTGAGAATAAAATTTGGGAAGAAGGGGGAATTATACCCAATGAATTCCTTTTATCACTATCTTCGGATAGCCCTGCTCCTGGTGGTGGTTCCGTAGCTGCAATGAATGCAGCTCAATCCGCAGCTCTTGCAGAAATGGTAGCGAGATTAACGGTAGGGAAGAAAAATTATGAAGAATATAATGATGAGATGAACAATATAGTTAAAAAAGCAAGTAATCTTAAAAATATATTTACGGAAAGGATTCAAAAAGATATTGATGCATTCAACGAAGTGATGACAGCATTTAAAATGCCTAAAAATACAGATGAAGAAAAAGCAATCAGAAAGGAAATGATAAAAAAGGCGACCATAGGAGCAATCGATTCCCCTATGGAGATAATTAATCATTCATTGGAAATGGCTGATATTCTAAAAATATTATCTGACCATGGGAATAAGAATGCGATTAGTGATGTAGGTGTAGCTTCCGAAAATATGCAATCTGCATTTAAAAGTGCTGTTTATAATGTCTATATTAATTTTACACCATCCCTTGGAGAAGAATTTATAAAAAATAAGAAGAAGGAAATTGATAATATTAATGAAAAAATTAGATTATCTGTGAATATAATAACAAAAAATGTAGAAAGTTCCATTGGATTTTAGTTGACAATTAGCGTATTTTTACATAATATTATAATATGGGATTTGAGGATTTTTTTCATTTAAAATTAGATCCATTTTCTAATGTACCGGATCCGAGATTTTTCTTTTCAAGTTATGAACATAAACTTGCAATAGTGAAAATTCTCTATACAATAGATAAAATGCGAGGACTAAGCTTATTGATAGGAGATGTTGGAACAGGGAAAACAACTATTTCAAGGAAATTGCTTGTTACGATTAATAAAAATCCTAATTTCAAAGCCGGTTTAATTGTTTTAACAAATGATTATTTTGATATTAATTGGTTTATGAGTAGAATAGCGAAATTTTTGGGTATAGAAAAGCAGTATGATAATTATGGCAATTTAAAGAATGCAATTACAAACAGCTTGATAAGCTATTATAAAAATGGGAAAAAAGTTGTATTAATTGTAGATGAA
>JAGLYS010000238.1 GCA_023132105.1 Caldifarciminota bacterium | reverse complement strand
GATCATCTCATCTTTATTACTTTCTCCGGAGGCAAAGAATGTATTTGTCATTCTTGTATACGATTTTCTTTTGTAAGATTCTCTTCTGCCATTCGAACTCCTCTCAGCATTTAATCTCATTGCCGCATTAATATCTGTCATCCCTCTAATAAGCATTCCTTTATCAATTATCATTGTCTTTGTTGCAAGCATACCCTCATCATCGAAATAAAAACTTCCTGATTCACCCGGTTCAATTGGAGAATCATACATTGTAACTAAAGGGCTTGCTATCTCTTTACCTATATAAGATACCCCCTTTGCCCTATCCTTTAGAAACATATCCATTTCCATGCCATGTCCAAAGGCTTCATGAGCTATTAGTCCAGCTAATTCGGGAGAACCTACGATATCATAAACACCGGGGTTAAGTTTACTTGCCGTAAGCAATTTTATAGCACCTTCTATAGTTTCATCTATTAATTCCTTATCCAAATCCGAATGTTCAAAACCACCCATTTTTGATTTCCCACCATAATTATATTTAACAATCTTTCCATTACTGACAATTATCTGTATCATTCTATCAATTCTTGATATATCCTGAATCAATAAATTATTTTTAGCAATAAAGACCTTATATATAAAATTCTCTTTATAAACATTGATTACATTCTTTATCCTGTCATCAATCTTTTCTATCTTTTCACATTGTTCTCTAATCTTATCGATTTTCTCTTGCAAAGTTATAGAATTTAAAGGTACTTTTTGTTCTACCTTATATTCCTTTTCCCCTATTTCCATTTCAGGTACTTTAAATTCCATATCAAAAACAGGTTCATTATTTAATATATAATCAACCGTCTTGTTTAAATTTTCTTTGGATATATCCGAAATAGCATATTCCATAAAATACTTACCGTTATAGACATTGAAAACCCCTCCCTTAATCTCTATATGCTCAGTAATATATTCCTCCTTACCCTGCTTGATGATATCCAATCCCGTTTTGTTCTCAATCAAGAAGTTGCTATTATAAAATTTCTTATTTAATTTAGATAATAGTTCTTTGATAATAGGGATTATCGTTTTAATATACTCTTTTTTATTCATCACTACTCCTTATTTTGTCTATAATAACAAATTAAATAATTTTAGTCAACTAATGTGTAATATTTGCACAACGGTAGAGCAATGGTTAACTGCTCGCTATTTTATAGAGATCCTAATTTCTTGAAGGTTTTATTTAAATAGATATAGTAAGTGGATATAGACATTTATTAGATAATTTTCTAATTTGTAGGGAATGGATTAGAACTACTCTACTTATAATTCATAATTATATAGAAGTATTATATATGTATATAGTAGATGCCACTTATTTGATAAGTTATCATAAGAGGCAAGTATAAACTTGCCCCTTATGATCCTGTAAATATATTTAATCTTATATTCTATCAGCGAATTACCTCAAACTTATGTGTTTCACTTCTATGTTTACCTTTCAACTTTATGAAATATATACCGTTACATAATTTCTGTATTTTAATCTTACCTGTCTTTATTTCTCCCTGTCCTACCTGTCTGCCTGATATGTTATATATCTCATAATTTGAATACATCTTTCCTTTTGATTGCAAGTAAACAATTCCGCTTATAAACATGATATCGCTCTTGGGAATTGTAGCACTCTTACTATTATCTCTCTTATTATAATCTATATTATAATATCCATCCGTTTCGAGTATATATGATACCTTTTCTCCATTTGTTGATGTTATAAGAGGAAATGAGAAATATAGCGTATCCCCGGTTATAAGGTTTATATATGCACTATCCTCTTTGATTATCTGCTTCATTACATTCTTACCTTTTAGTGTAGGATTCATAAGTTCAAGTTTTATTTCATTATACTTAACATTTTCTGATATAGGGAATGATATATAATCGATTTTAACCTCATTGTTTATTACAAATCTTATAATATCACTTAGAGGAATGTCATTATAAATTGCATATATGTATTCTCTCGGATATATCTCTCCACCGTTTGCCCAGCTCTTTCCTCCCATATACTCAATCTCAATCGATGGTTCAATATCTTTTCCCTTACCCTTGTCTTTAGGTTTGACTCCTGGTCCTGTTATTATACTACCTCCTCTGTTACTTCTCCCATTGGCATTGGCATTATCACAGCACCTTGTGCTTGTGTATATGTTTATCGTATCTCCAGGAAGTGCTATATAATAGCTATCTCCCAGATTTTCTACAAGTGGTAATATATCCTCTCCTTTGGCATTCTTGCAGGAATCGATCTTATATACATCCTTCCAGAATAGATATTCTCCC
>JAGLYS010000237.1 GCA_023132105.1 Caldifarciminota bacterium | reverse complement strand
TCGTTACAAATTCGTGAATTCGTGGCTGTTCTTCCTCATCTTGTAATTCTGAATCGATTCACCTAAATCCTTGACATATACGAATTGATATTGTAGTATATTGCAATGAAAAGATTATTAGTAATTCTTTTGTTATTTCCACTTGTTTTAAATTCTAATATATTTGAATTTTCATCTTTTAAAGCTGATTTTATCGAAAAAGTTTATGATGAAGATTCAATGGAAATAGCAGTAATAAAAGGAAAAGTATATCTAAAGAAAAACAATATGATTAGAATGGATATAGAAAAGCCTGAGAAACAAATTATAATTGTAAACAAAGATTCGATAATGATATACTATAAAGAAAACAATAGAATAAGTTTCACGGAAATTGATAAAAATAATAGATTATTGCTGCCATCTGAAATAATATTTAATACAGACAGCAATTTTAATGTTATAAGGAATAAAGGATATATTAAACTCACTCCAATTGATTCGCTAATAAAGATTGACAGTTTAATATTGGGGAATAAAAGGGAAATTGGATTTATAAAGATTTATACGGAGTATCAAAGAATAGAATTTGTTTTTAAAAATGAAAAAACAGATATAGAAATTAATGACAAACTATTCAGATTTCTAAGAATAGAAACAAAAAATGGAGATTAGTTCTTATATAAAGCAATCATTTAAAATAACCCTATTAAGATTTATCTCGATTAGTGTTTTTTATTATATCTATTTTATAATTGCTACTATAATTCTTAATATGATATTGTCTCCAATTATGCCAGATGCAAAAGATAGTATTAATCCATATGATTTTATAAATAGTGTTATTGTCAGATATAATATGCTAACAATGGATGCGCTAATGAAATTTTATTTAGCAATAGTATTAGGTATATTCTTACTCGTTTCAATATGTATTTTTTTAGATGCAGCAAACAGAGGAATATTACTTGCTACTATCGGAAATGAAAAATTAAAATTCAATTATCGTTTCTATTTTACGATTGGCAATATGTTTATGAAAAGATTTATTTTAATATTATTGTTTAATTCTATATTATTAATGATATTTTATATGCTTAGTTATTTCTCTAATTCTATGCTTTTAAAAATATTTAGTTGGATGGATACAATTACACCTGTTATAAGATACTCATTAGAGATTATTATTGCAACAGCTTATTCAGCAGTTTCACTTTATCTGTTCTTTGTCCTTCTTATATTATTCAATTATTTGCCTACGATAGCAATAATTGAAAACAGTACATTTAAAAATACAGTAAAAAAAATGCTATTGATATTAAGATCTCCTTCGTTATTTATTAAATTTACTTTCTTCAACCTTTTGGTATTGCTGATTTTATCAGCTATATTTATTGCATGTTTATCCGTAATTGCTCTATCGATTTCAATTCCTATATTATATCCGATAGCATTTATTCTCTATCTATTTTCTATGATTTTTATTATAATATTCAATGAAGCGACATCATTGGTTTTTTATGTAAATCATGGAAAAGAAATCAGTTGATTTTATCGATATTGTCTATTAATTCTTTTAGGAAATTCAATGATTCGATTGGAGTCATATTATTTATATTTGTGGATTTGATTTTTGATAGTATTTGTGATTTTTTATCAAATAGATCTAACTGTTTATGTTTGATACCTTTATTTTCAAGCCTTTGAAAAGTAACTTTTCCTTCTTCCTCAAGTTTTTCAAGAATTTCATTACTTCTTTTTATTAGATCCTCCGGCATTCCAGCAAGTTTTGCTACATAAATCCCATAACTCCTATCACTTGGATGTTTAACGACTTTTCTTAAAAATATAATTTTATCATTCCACTCTCTAACAGATAAACTATAATTTACAAGCTTGTTTAAATATTTTTCAAGATGTGTCAACTCATGATAATGAGTTGCAAAAACAGTAATAGGGTTATTTACTGGATTATTGTGTATATATTCAATTGTTGCCCAGGCTAAGCTCATACCATCATAAGTGCTTGTTCCTCTTCCTATCTCGTCTAATAAAACAAGTGATTTGGATGTGGCATTGTGTAAAATATATGCTGTTTCGTTCATTTCTGCCAGGAATGTACTAATCCCCTTTGATAGATCATCACTTGCCCCAATTCTTGTTAATATTTTATCAAAGATACCTATTTCAGCATCTTCAGCTGGTATAAAGGATCCGATTTGGGTTAATATACACAATAAACCTATCTCCCTTAAATAAGTGGATTTTCCAGCCATATTCGGACCGGTTAAAAGCATAATTTGGTTATCACTATCAAGATTTATATCATTCGGAATGAAATCTTCAACATGGTGTTCTATTACCGGGTGTCTTCCGTTTTTGATATATATGGAGTTACTATCTAATAATTGGGGTTTGATACAATCATATTTTACGGCATATATAGTTAGTGATAGTATTGAGTCTAATTCTGCTATGGCATGTGCAACTTTAAGTATAGGTAGTATGAATTGTTGAAGTTCCTTTAGAAGGTTATTGTATAACTCTCTTTCTAATAATCGGATTCTATCTTCTGCTCCGAGAACTTCGAATTCGAATTTCTTTAATTCCTCTGTTGAAAATCTTTCAGCATTAACGAGTGTTTGTTTTCGGACATAATAATCAGGAACCTTATCAATATTTATTCTGCTTACTTCAATAAAATATCCAAATACATTATTATATTTAATTCTAAGTTTAGATATCCCTGTTAACTCCCTCTGTTTCTCTTGATATTTAATTATCCATTCTTTAGCATTTTTTGAAATATCCCTTAATTTATCTAATTCCTTACTATATCCTTTTCTAATATATTCTGTTTCCGAATTTATGGTGTCAAGGTTAGTGTTTAATACATTATTGATTAAACTGATAATATTCCAATCATATTTTAACCTATTATGTACATTTTTAAGTAAGGAGGATGAAAAAGAGATATTATTATATAAATCTTGAATGATATTCAAACTGATCTTAAAGTTTGAAAGTTGATACGGATGAATTCTCATATTAGAAATTTTTGATAATAATCGCTCAATATCAGGAATATCAGAAAGTAATGATTTTAATTCTCTTAATGTGTCAGGATTATTTTTTAATTCATCAATTGCTTCCTGTCTTGAATATATTTCTTCTTTATTGATTAAAGGAAATATTATCCAATTTCTTAGTTGTCTTCCTCCCATAGTAGTTCTTGTGAAATCGATTGTATTCAACAAATTAGGTTTTTGTTTGCTCTGAGAAGGTAAAACCTCAAGTGTATCTCCGGTCATCTTATCAATCAAAGCAAAGTCATAAATATTTACGATCTTGATTTCTTTAATCTTAGGAAGTGTATTCATTTTCAAGTCTTTTAGGTAGGAAAGTAATCCTCCACATGCAGAAATATATCCTGATTCATTTAACCCAAATCCGTCTAAATTGCTAATTTCAAAATATTCCGTTAATTCTTTTTTGGCATAATTTTCTAAAAACACAAGAGAGGAATGTGGTTTTCCAATAGGAAATGTGAAATCGATATTGTCGGGGAAAATTATTTCAGAAGGATCTATTCTGTCGATTTCATTTTGCAAATCGTTTAAAGTAGTTTTAAGAACATTCATTATTGATATGGAGATATCAATATATGCTAAGTAAATATTATTATCTTCTCGAAAGATGGAAAGAACATAGTTATATTCTCTTTCTTTAAGTAATGAATCTTCCAGGATTGTTCCGCTTGTTATTACCTCCGTAACACCTCGTTTTACTATGCCTTTTGCGGATTTCGGATCTTCCAATTGTTCACATATCGCTACTTTATATCCTGCTTTTACAAGTTTAGAAATATAATGTTCTTTTGCTTTTGCCGGGAAACCTGCAAGTGGTGGTGCATTCGAATTGCCTTTTTCCGTCGATCTCTTTGTAAGCACTATACTTAATGCTTTTGATACGATGAAAGCATCATCAAAAAATGTTTCATAAAAATCACCCATTCTAAACAATAATATTGCATCATTATATCTTCTTTTTATTTCGGAATATTGTTTCATTAATGGAGTCGAATTTTTTGGTGCCATTAGTAATTCAATTTAACAACCCAACAGGATATCCCTTCTGCTTTCTTGAAAATATTCAGATAATCCTTAGCATTTTCTTTCTTTGAAAATCTCCCGATGATAACTTTATAAGATATTTTTTCGTTTGATTTTATATTAACGATATAAACATTATAACCTTTTTTGGAGAATTGTGATTCAAGGTTTAATGCATTATTCCTGTTATTGAATGTTCCAATTTGAATGCCATATTTATATGTTGTATCGATTACAATTTCATTTATAACCGGTTGTTTTCTGTGATTTTTTATCTTATCTATATCATTTATTGCATTCTTAGATAATCTATAATATGGTGACAATGTATCCTCTTTAATGATTTTATTAAAATATATAATAGCAGAATCATATTGTTCTCCCATTGTGTAAGATTTAGCAAGCCAATAAAGGGCTTTTTGTTTAAGAAAGGGAGAAATAGGTCTTTTTAATATTTTTAAAAAATAAGATTTAGATAATTTATATGCTTCTGATGCATAATAATATTGTCCTAAACGAATAAGAGCAATTGTTGTCTCTTTACTTTTCGGATATTTTTTATAAAGTTCCTTATAATATTTTGCTGATATCTCCGCATCGATTGATAAATCTGCAAGATGAAGAATAACACCTGTAAGAATTGTTGAATTCTTCGAAGATTTATATAATGATTTAAGTATTTTAATAGCTTGTGGAGTTTTGTTCTGTAAAATTAGTGATTCTGCCTTTTTATAATCATCCAATTCCGAAGAAAATATATTTATACTTAATAGTATTCCCACTAATATTAATATTATCTTTCTCATAAAATGCCTAATGTTTTAAAATCTTTACAATTTGGGCATCTAAGGTGATATGTGTCGAATTTCCTGTTGCAAGTTCTACATGTGAATTTACCCTCTATTCCCGAAACGATACCATTTAAATTCGATATTTCATCGAGTAACAGACTATCCTGATTGGTAGAAGCATAGATGTATAATTTATTGATATGGCTTTTTAGGTTTTTCGGATTACTTTCAAGAATCTTTTCAATTATTGCCATAGTCTTTTCATAGTCCCCTTTTTTAATATAAATATCTTCCAATTCCTGTAAAAGGATTTCATTTCCCTTTGTTAGTTTAGATATCTGGAGGAAAAAATTTTCATAATCTTCGGATTGTTCGGGTTGTCCAAAGTGCTCTTTTAGATAATTGATTATCATATAAGATAAATCGCTATTTTTATTTAGAATTTTACCGAATAATTTAACTGGTTCCTCAATTTTACCCTTTTTTACCATCAATTCAGCTTTAT
>JAGLYS010000236.1 GCA_023132105.1 Caldifarciminota bacterium | reverse complement strand
AATTTACCTTCGTCAGATAAGCCATCCAGATAGCTTTCAAACTTTTTGCGATCTACTTTCAAAACCCTTACATAATCTTTTGGCTTCAGTTCCTTCAATATATTCTGGAGATTAAAATTGTAGGTTTTCTTTTGTTCAATATCAAGAGTGTACTTGCCATACTCGGCATGGGCTTTGCCATTTTCAAGTAATTCTTGGATCAGGATGTTCTTCAACTCATCAGACTTGTGTTTTAGCAATGATTTCTGCGTGTCCAGTGTAGTTATGTAATCTACAATTTCTTCAATGGAAATATTGAATAACTCATGGATATTTCTGATTTCAAAGGATTGCATGATCATTTTCTTGTATTCATTGCATAATGTTTTTCGGGGGCAGTAAGCACAGTGGCTTCCAACTATGGTAACACCATCACCGCCCTTGAACAATCGCCTTAATTGAATGGCTACCAATTGTTCTTGGAAATCCCAATCGTGTATATCAAACTCTATCCAGACTTCTGAACTGTACTTGATCATGGAGTAACTTATAATTATCTTATCAGCATCATATAACTTTCTTATAACTATTGCATAAATAAGTGGTAAGTAACTGTTAATCATCCAGTCATATGTGTAAAGTCGATTCTCACCCTTGAATAATGTTGCCTTAATCGTTCCATCTTCAAGTTTTTCTATTTGATGCAGTAAACCATTGATTTGAACCTTATCTTCACCTAAGACGAATGTTTCAACGAATGACCTATTGAAATCGAGTAAATCACCACTTAAAGCCCTTTCTTTCAACCATTTGCCCAATATTGACACTACGGTTTTCACAGTTTCGGGTTTAAACACACGATCAAGTTCCTGCAAGTGCTTTGCTACAACCTGCTTGATTGTACCATCACCTGCAAGTAGATCCTCAATGCATCTTTCCATCAACTCCTGTTCATTCGCATATTCCCTGATCTCAAAGGGATAAGATGCTTCCATTTCGTGCTTTAAGAAGTATTGTCGGGGGCAAATCTCCAGTTCGGAGAAACTACTTGGACTTATATTTATTTCCCTCATTAAATTCATTCCCTAATCTTTGATGCTATTGGCATTGGATTATCTTCAAAATCAAAGATGGATGGATATACTCTTTTTTCTTGCTTTGTAAATTTGACAATTCCAGATGTTCCGATTACGCAAGTATCACAGTTATGCTTAACAAAACCGCAAATAGTTACACAACAATATTCAAAAATATCTTTGCCTGTTGCATCTGGCTTTATGAATTGTAGTTGTTTAAGACAACAGGTTTCTGCTCTACTCTCTGGACAATTTGCTTCATTCGGAAGGCAAATGGCACAGATTATTTCAAGATCTGTTTTCAAATCAATCACTCCCTTCAGGAATAATTTCGGAATTATCTAAGATGGATTCTAAAAAAGTCTGTGGTTTATTTATCCTATGCTCTTTCTTTTCACATTTTTTGCATAATGTGATACAATTACACATATCAAACTTCTTTCCCCCTTCGGACACTGGAGTTATATGATGAATTACGAGATCCTTATTTTTAAAGCATTTTTGACATTTATATTTATCTCTTTTTAAAACTCTTTTTCTAAAATCAGACCAATATATCTGCGTAACTTTTGTCCTATCAGTATTTCCAAAGCCAGAAAGCCCAATTGTTTTATGTGTTCTTTTGGTATTATATCTTGGCGGTGTTTTTTTATTTACTATTGATGATGTCAATTAACCACTTCCTTTCTTATCACTATCATCCACTACCCATTCCGCATCATTGAATGATTGATGCATACATTTCCCTTCTTGAATCCATTTTGGCGTTCCTATGTCTGATGGTTTCTGGCAACTAATAACCACTGTCATTTTTATTGAAACTTTGCAAGTAGTATCATTACATCTTGAACAAATGAATGTCCTTTCCACAAATGTCCCATATTTTACTTTCCCCATAGTATCATTTCCTTTTCTTATCTGCATCAGCATGGGCTTTCTTAATTATCTTATCAACTTCTAAATCTATCTCTTTACTCTTTTGGATTATTTCTTCAGAAGTAAATTCATTTACCCTGTCGGTATCACAAAGATAGGTAATCCACCTTTGAAGTTTTAATCCATGTATGAACATCTCAATAGATATTTCTATGAGTTCCCTTCTACTTTTGTTTTCCATCTTCTTTCTTCGCAAAACATTAAATTTATTTCGCCTGTTATCCTCAATTTTTAGCCATAACACCATTGATATAAAGGATGTTATTAAGCCTACCCAGACAACCAAAATATATAGATTATTCCCTGTGAAATATGCAGGGATTAGCCAAAGCAAAGAAGCAAATTCAAATATGTGTGGCATTAGCCTTACATCTTTTGTCTTTTCATAGTACGAACCGAGTGGATATTTAATTTCTCTTGTAATTTTTTCATTGGTACTGTGATAACCAATATATCCTTCCTCGCCAACGCACACTTCTTTTATTCCATCATCATTGATTCTTGTCTTTCCACATTTCATTTACTCACTTCCTTTTTTTTAAAATTACTTTCTTTTTTTGTCATATCATGGCATTTCTCACATAGCGGTCTTGTTTCCAGATTTAGAACTTCCTCATAGATTACTGAATATATCCTATCCCAATTTATCGTTTTCAAGTGATGAACTTCCTTGAACGGTTCTCCACATTCAACGCAATCCTTACCATGAATTTTAAGACATTCCCTTCGTTCTCTTGACCACATCCACAGTTTCATGATTGTGCTTTGGATTTTGCTTTTTGGAGTTACTGGCTTTAACTTTCTTTTTTTCCGTTTTTTTGGCTTGGTGGCAGAGTTTGGGGGCTTCGGCATAGGATCTACCTTACCCAAACATTACTTGATCTTCAGGATTTAATGGCTTAATCTCCTGCTCTTTCTTCTCATCTTCTGGCTTGGGTTCTCCACCTACACCAATTATCTTGGTGGTGAGTTTATCAAGTATCTCAACTACCTTCTCATTGTGCTGATCCATTTTCTCTAATTTCTCATTAATGCTCTGTAAAATCTGGATCTGCTGGAACATTCTCTCATCAAAACCTTCCTGCTTGATCAACATACTTTCAATTAATTTACCGTTGATGGCATCATATGTGGTCTTATCAAATGAATCCATCATAATTTTCTTCATAAAACTGTTTACTGCAATCTCCCTTCCCTCAACATCAAGTTCTCGCCAGAAATGACTTGTGGCAAATACTAACTTCATATCTTCGGATTGCATCTTGAAGTTCTGCCAGACCTCACCATCAAAACTTATACCATAATGTGCCAGTTCTTCTTTAAGTTGAATCTGTTCTGCCAACTCTGGATAAATTTCCTGCAAATCACCCTTCCAATTATCTTCTAAAATATATAATGCCCCATTTAATGTGTTTGGGGAGATTACTAACTTGAATCCTTTTCTTTCAAGAGTGTGCTGTTGTCCACGATCTTTCTCTGATTTTGGTTTCGTATAAAGATGCTCGGTTCTTGACCATTCATCATCCGTTAGTTTCACCTGCTGGATCTTATGATGCGGTACTCCATTCAAATCTCTATCCAGCACATCAATAATGGGGGGGGTAGGGGTAGCCCTCTGCTTAACGGAACTCTTTTTCTTGGTCTTACTACCAATTCTGCCCTCAATGTACTCTTTTGCCTTCTTCATGTCCAGTATTTTATATTCAAAGGCAGTTCCACGAATTGTTTTGTATCGTTTAATTATTTTATCTCTGTATAATCGGTGGATTCTTGACTTAACAGTTCCTTCAGGTAATCCGCTTCTATCAAGCATTTTTTTTAGTGTGAAACTTTCATCTGGACAATTATAAAATATAATACAGATTTTTGTTCCAGCATTCTTGTTTCGTTCTTCGGTCATATTTCACACTTCACTTTTTCTTTGGGTTTCAGTTTCAGTTTCAGTTTGGGGCAACAGGAAAGGGGGGATAAATTTATAAAGCTTTTTATCCATTTTTATTCCAGTGGAAGTTTCAGGGCAATCCATCCGATTGAGTTCAATCCCATCTCAATCACTTGCCCTGTAAGAGTTCCACACGAAATTATGGGGTAGGGGGCATAATTAAATTAACATATTATCTCCCAATTGTCTTTATATTTATGATATTTGTTATTACTTTTATCACTATAACTTATAGTTATATTGTTTATTTCTTTTATATCAGTTGATGGAATTATAAAAAAGTTAGGAGATTGTGTTTCATCAAAACCAATAAATACATACACTTCAGCCATTCTTTGTATAACCCTATTATTGTTATTGGATGAACGATATTTAAGTTCTGAATAATTCCAATGTTTTCTGAATTTACTATAAGATGAAGATTTTATTTCTATCCTCAATCCAGAAGGAGTGATAATATCATCTGCATAATATGGCATCAACCTTACACTTTTTATTCCCCTTAATGCAAGTTCACACATTAAAAGAGATTCTGCATAATATCCTAATTCGTTTGGTAAGAATTTCTTAATCATTTGTTTCTTTGTATCCATTTTCCCACTCCTTATTTTTAATCGCAATTTCTTTCGTGATATTTCCCACATTTATCACATTGCAATATCTTGTGATCTTCAATTTCGATTTCTTGAATGATCCCACCGCAATCACACTTGGCTTTCTGTGGTTTATATTCCTTACAATCACATTTATCACACTTTTGAGAGTAATTAAAGTGCCTAAATTTCGAGTGTCCACATTCACATTTTGGAAACATTTCCACCATCCTCAATTTCTTTTTTTCGTTGTATGGCATTCTTCTCTTGCTCGGAATCAGCAATTGTGCATTTTGTGGTTTTACTACAAGTATCACATACCAAATATTCAATATTATTTTTTGTTACTATGGCGTGATACTCGGCAGATTCACAACTTACACAATGATGGAGTTCAAAGCCACCCACTAATTTCTTTTGCATAAATTTCTTTGATTGTTTCCACCCTGTTGAGAAACCTGATTTATAAGCCCTTCTTAAATCTGTATTGTTAATATCCAGATTGTTTTTTTCAAAGTGTTTAACTAAACATTGATGTTTTAATTTTGCCTTTGTTATTTTATCTCTCATATACGCCATTTTCATTCACCTTCCTTAATTAATCATTACTGGCTTCTACACCATTTACACTTTGGTTCTCCGCAATTACATTCCTGCTCGAAATCAGCAATTGTGCATTTTGTGGTTTTGCTACAAGTATCACAAACCCAATAATCATTTTCACCCTTCGATACTCTCGCATGGAATTTTCTTGTTCGGCAAGTTGAACAATACAAAAATACCATACCATCCTTTTTTTTCCGTTGTATTGCCCTTGTTAATCTAATTGTATCATCACACCAAGTACCATGACCGTTATGGCAGTAAAACAACTTTTCTGGATTTCCAGCTTCATTTTTAATCCCTTCAAATTGTTCCATTACTTCATTACACTGGGGGCATTTCACACTATTTG
Source organism: Caldifarciminota bacterium (assembly GCA_023132105.1). Lineage (GTDB taxonomy): Bacteria > Hydrothermota > 32-111 > QNBC01 > QNBC01 > JAGLYS01. Next base: position 8,912 of record JAGLYS010000236.1, on the reverse strand, counting down.
GTTTTTCTTTATTCATTACCCAATCCCCCTTCAACCTTAAATTTCTGACCTGCTTTGTATTGGAACAGGTTATATTCAATTTCGCCAGTGTAAATATTTATGCTTTTGCAATGTATGATGAATATCTTTAATTCTTGTAATTTATCCATGAAATAATCTGCTTTATGTGTGCTTACTTTACAAAAGAAATCTGATTGTGGCTTTGTTAGGGTTGATGTAGAACCATATTTAATTTCTATGATTAGTGCCTTTTTTCCATGTTCGCCATCATTTAATAAAAGTGCCATATCTCCATTCCATCCGTAGATTGTTGGATTATCCCCATATTGTATTCTTGCTCTGTTGATTTTCATCCCTTTGAATATCATATTTTTTTGTGAATCTATATTAAATATCTTAATTGAGGTCTGTTTAGATTGCTCTGGAAATGCAATTAACATTATTCCCTTATGATTTTTTATTATGTGGTCTTTTATAATCTTTTCCACAAATAATCCGAGATAATGATTTAATTCGCCATTTGATAATTGTATTTTCATCTATTTCTCCTTTTCTCCATTTATGTTATGATATTGAACTGGATAATTATCTGTTCCTTCAAGCACGTTTGGATAGCTTATACCTTCTTGGCATTCTCCAAATTTTTTGACCTTTATATCAAAACGGTGATCATCACCAAAATCATACACGAAAAGGAATCTTTGCCTTATTTTCAAATTAAGTTTGTTCAATGGCGTAGAAGATGGATTCCAGTTATTTTCTGAAAACATATTATGAATATCGTAAGCATATACCATTTCAGAATTATCCGAATACGCTTTGTTGTCAAAAAAGAATGAATAAAGGTGGCAAAGATCATCCCATTTGAATGCTTGACTTATAATTGCACAATACAAATCATCCAATGTTTGAGTTTCCTTTAATTCAACTTTTATGATTACTTGTTCAGCGTTTTCGCATCCATATTGCCCTTTATATTTGACTTCCAAGATTACTGTTTTTCCATGCTTCCATAATTGCTCGGATTCGGAATTATCCCACTCTGCGATTATAGATCCATCTTGTTTTGAGAATACTCTACATTTCCCAATATGATTTTCATCCATCTCACAAACAAAGTTTAGCCCACCACCCACAGATCCGCAATGCCCAAGTTCTCTTTGTGCTTTTATTTTTTCAGCCATTTCTTTTTCAAACTTTTCTTGCTTTTCTTCAGGAGTTAATTCCCTGCCTATTTGATTACCGCAATCTTCACATTTCAATTCAATCAACCTTCCCTTTATCCACTGTCCTGGCTATCCTTCAAATGCTGAATTAAACCGCCTGGTGTTGAGTACATAGCAACCAATTTCTTTTTGTTTTCTTTATCGCTTATCCATTCGTCATATTCTTTCAAACTCTCAAATATTATTAGAGTATCCGCACTTGTTATTGCTGTAATTCCTGTTTTTATTTCAATCATATTCATTCACCTTTCCTTAGTCCTGGCTTATTAATTCTAATTCATCCTCATCATGCCAAACTTCATGTCCTTCTATGAGTGTTGTAACCCTGCCTTCACCCCATAGTTCTGTGATCTCCCCTTCCTTCCCATCATGCATACTATCCTTGCTCACAACTTTTACTTTATTTCCTTTTTCAAATGCCATTTTCAAATCTCCTTCAAATCCCTTTTTTCCTCTGTACTTGCTATCCATAACTTCTATTGTATCCCTTAATATAATTTTGCAATTATTACAATATACATATCCTATAATTTTCCTATTCTTACTTTGGATATTAGAAACTTCTTCTTCGCAATTAGGACACTTGTTAATTTTGTTGTGGGATGAATAAGAAGTGTATTTTACATAACTTGGCTTAATTATTTTTTTCATTATTTTCCCCTATCCTTATCCTGCTCGGATTTGGAATCTTTTAAACATTCTTCACAACAATCATCACAAACTGCGAATGGCGGTTTGTCTATTGAATAAATGAATGTTATTTCCCCACAACTTCGGCAAGTGCCTTCTTCATAAAAGCCATACGCCCCACACTCAACGCCCTCTTGTATTTCTTCTTCTGAAAGGAAAGCGAATCCTATTGGATACTTCTCTATTCTGGCTTTTCTTTGCCATCTTACTCTCATGTCTGTCCAACATTCTAAACCATGATCCAATGTTAATATCTCAAAGAGTAATTTCTTTGCATCTTTTATGTTGTTGGAAATAACTGAAACGCCAGTAAGTTCTCCCTCTACACAACCAAAGTAACATCTTTTTTTCTGCATCTTATTCACCTTCCTTCTTAGTTTTAATATTATAGATTGGTTCGGGATTTTTACAATCACAATCTTTTGCATGGCATTTGATTGTTGAGTATGGCATCCCATGTGGAATATAATATCTTGTGTAATGTTCCCAATTTCCAGCATGAAACCAAAGATAATGCCTACAATTTTTGCAGATCGGCAATCCTTCTTCTCTATATATTTGTGTCATTAATTCCTTGCATTTTGGACAAATATCCATGTTGTGCGTATAATCACATTTTTTGCAATGCCAAACCCATTCTCCCATCTTATTCACTTCCCTTTATCCTTATGCTTGGTACTGGCTAATACATAGATTAGCGTTAAAATTGCAGAAATCAATAACCCTGCAATACCAATTAGATATGCCCCTTCCGTATCAAATGTTTCAGACCAATACATCAATGCAACAAATGGGCTAAAAACCAATATAACGAAGGCAAATACCTTTAAATGTTCCAATATTTGTTGTTTAACATTTTCATTCATTATTCCAATCTCCCCAATATATTTTGTAGTTTTTCAATCTCTATTTCAATATTAAGTTTCTGAAACTCTAAATCGTTTATTCTGTCTTGTACATATACCATTTCTTTATCCATGCTCATTCACCTTTTCCTTGTTCCTCAATATAACAATTAGTATGATACTGTGTTTCCAATAAACCTGATGAAGAAATAATTATTTCAATACCACTATTTGTCTTTGGCCTTATAAATTTCCTTACCCTTTTCTGCCAAAAACGTATTGGCTTTCCGCAACCCCAACATAATGCCATGATTATTTTAACTCCTTTGCTGATTCTTCATCCTCTTTTGCCCTTTGCACAGCAACACCCATACCTACATTATGGTCGTATGCATCACAATCATATATCCATTGGAATGTGCCAACACCCTCTACGACTTCTTTTTCAATCAGACGCATTGGTGTATTACATACAGGACACTTATACACTTTTGAATAATCTCCAATTTCTATCATATTTCTCATCTCCTATTTTCCATCATTGGTCATTACTGCCCCCTCGTTCTTTTATCCAACTGTGAAACAATATCATGCACTTCTTCAAGTTCACCCATGTTTTTGGTATTCAGTTTTCTATACTGGATATTGTTCAACATTCCAGTAATTTCATCAATCATATTTACTGCTCTTTGACATCCCATTTCAATCACTCCTTTTCTCCATAGCTTTCATGTTATCAACTCGATTATGTCTTTTCCTTTTTCGGTTAGCTTGTACATCTTTTTGGGGGCATTGTGGCATATATCTCTCTGGCTTTTGACCTCATATCCACAATATTCTATGAAGTTACATCCCTTCAATCTCGTAATTACAGAACCATTGATTTTTGGGTTTGCCTGAAACTTCTCTTGAACTGCGTAATGGATCAGGTCTGTATTTCCAATATTCGATTCCTCACAAAACAATAGTGCCATAAATAGATTTGAAAGATACACCACTTCTGGCTTTCCTTTACCTGCCCAACAATATTCGTGAAATGCTTCAAAACTGTGAAATCTACTTTCCAGTTCTCTTTCCCAACGAGTTCTGAAATAATCACTTGAACGAATAGCCAGTTGAAGTCTTTGCTTTGTGTATAATTGTAGTGCCTTATTACTATGAATGCAATCGTTATTGTTCCTGTAAGAATCGCATGGTTTTCCAGTAGCTTGGTTCTTACAATCAAACTTTGGTTTTTCAGTGGGCTTGGAAATCAATACTGATTCATAATAATGCTTCGCTAAACTTCCAGTTCCCTTAATCATAAATGATGTTTGTTCTTTGCCTATCGTCTGGCTACTGCCAGTTATTTCAGGGCTTTCTTTCTTTTGCTCTCTCATGGCGGTAAAAGTGTCCAATGTTTTCTGACTACCATCACCGCCCATGATCCCACTTCCAAGTTCATTGTTTATGTTGCTTCCCATCTATGCCACTTCCTTTCTCATCCATGTTATCAATATAATCATATAATCTGAATATATAAAATGCCCAAACAAAATATATTGTCATGATGATAAATAATAAACCATACAAATGCCCTCGTATTAAGAAATCTATACCTGCGGTAAGGGTAAAAATTGCCATCATTGTAATATATCCGATCCAAAAGTTATCCTTGATTGTTTGTTTCATTGGGAATCCCCCAATAATCGTGGAAGATTACTTTTCTGCTCAACTACTGTGAACTTCTCCAGTTCTTCAATCAAAGCAAGAATCTTCTCTGCATCAGGTTCAGGTAATACCAAATTATTGTAGATCTTCGGATACTTGTAAACCTTACTATCTGCCCCAATGAATACTTTATCTGGCTTGATTTTCTTTATTATCTCTACAAATTCTTCCAGATCAAAATCGAATAATGGTTCATGTGTTAAGAATATTGGATGCCCATCCTCTTGGAGTTCGATCATTGCATCCATTCTTGATTTGATAGAGGGGGCTTCGGAAAATTCTTTTATGTATTCCTCACGATTGGTTTCCATTGTTGTACCGAGAATGTATATCTCTGGCAATAAATCCTCGTAATCTTTCATTCTGGCAGGGTTCTTGGTCTGGAATACATATAGAATATCCTGATTACGTTCACAGCTTCTTTTCATGATCCTACGAATAAATTCATCTGGAACTGATTCCTCAAATATATCATTCTGACCACATACGAATATAACTTTTTCATTATTATGATTCTTTTTAAGTTCATGCTCAAATAGTCTGTATTCGCCACTGTACTTCTCCCTACTGGCTGGATACATGAAACGAAACCATTTAGTTGAACAGTACAAGCAATTGTGTTTACATTCACCGCCCAATTCGTTTATTGGCTTTGTTCCAGAGTACATATTCCCTACCATTATTTTATCTCCTTGCCATCATACGCAATGATTCTTCTTTTGATATGGATTTCCATTCCTTATTACAAGTATAGCATTTTGCACTAACCTTTGAAATAAAATTTCCTTGCTCATCAAAATAATAGTCGTGGACACCATAGATACCAATAGATGCTTTGTCCTCGATTATTTTCCGTATCTTTTCTTTCAGTTTGTCAATGTTACACTGTAATGTTCTATACTGTTTAGCTGTTATTTTATCATAACAATTTGCCAATACCTGATCTAATTTTTTAAGTCTTGTATTATGTGGCTTGGCACAATCTGGACATTCCATCCACTCATCAGCACTCATTATTATTCATCTCCGTTTGGCAATATTTTCAATATTACTTCCCATTCATGACCACAAACCCTACAATACCCATATGGTTTTCTTGATCGTGGCGTTGGATTCGTTATGAAATCAATATTATCTGCTTTACATTTTGGACATCTGGCATCTTCCATTGACATTGGTTGGTTGGCATCCTTTAGTTGTTTACTGCTATCCAGCATCCCTTGAAATAGTTGAGTGGGGGGTATCTCATCAACTGCTTCCTTCAATGTTGTGGATTTTCCAGCGATATTTACCATTCTTGTTCCTAACATCAGATCTTCAAATTTGATGATCTTCTGCTTTGACCAATCCAAGATGATTTCAAGATAATATTTTACTAAACGAATGCCTATCTTTTCATTGTAAATATTATCAACAAATACCATTGGGATCTTGATTATATGTGGATTTTCTTGATAAACAAAAGCAATCTTTTGAATATCTCCATCCTTCATAGTCGCTATCTGATCACAACCATGTTTACTTAACAATGCTAATATCTCACCAAATGTTTGCTCATAAGGAATTTTCGTTGTGCCATATCGTATATCATTGGGCTTCTTGATTTCTATTTTATCGGTGAACATTATTTATCTCCCCTTTTCTGCAACATAGCCATACAACTACCATCCTCTCTTAAATCACCAAGATGTACTGCATGACCATTATGGCACAGAGTAGCTTGAATATCTTCTGGATCAACGCATTTATCACTACAAGCAGGACACTTCCAAGATTTCCATTTTTTATTTTTGAATCCTCTTTCTACGTCAATACGCAGAACTTTCTCATAATAGAATAGCATCAACGCCCCATCTTTCTCATCTTCGAATATCTCATGAACCTTTAGATACCCGCCCATCTGACTTGCTGTTATTCCGTACCGCTTGGCTAAATCTTTAAGTGTGAAAAGACCGCCCCTGCCCGAACCAATTATATTTGATGCGATTTCTAATCGAATAATCTCTTTATGGAGTTCCTTAATCAACTGCGGTGTTGGGAATGCCATGTTGCCATGAATATCCCTGATCTCAACATCCCCACATTGTTCTGTGATCTTAATATCAAAGGATTCTTGCTTATCCCCTATATCTCTTGTGAAGGATACTTTACCCATTAGATTACCATCCAGTAAATTCAGGCATATTCTCAAATTCTTCCTGTGTGATCATGACTTCCTCAAACTCATAGATAATATCATTATCAGGATCATCTTCGTAATTATCACGATTCTTGACCTTATCATACACCCAATGGGTTTCTCCTTTTGGTCTTGCCCTGATATATTTCAACTTTTCTGTGGAGTATGACTTGGGCGGTTTGGGTACTTTAATTCCATGCCTTTCAAGAAATTCTGCCCCAAATTTTCTGCCTTGTTCCAATATATCCAACAGATCATCTTCTGTGAGATCTTCTATGAACCCTAACCTTTTCATCTTGAACAATGGCACTTCTTCGCCTTTGTCTATATTAAAGCCTATGAAGCCAAATTCAGATTTGCCATCATCCCCATCAAGCTTTTCATTATGAAGATCCCAATTCCCAATTAGGTGTTTTTCACCCGAATAATCTTTCAATATTTCATATATATATACCATTTTTATCCATCCTTCAATTCTTCATTTTCATTAGAGTTATTGTTATCAGGTATTTTCTTTCCCCATGTATGACCACAACCGCCTGAATCTTTTGGGCATTCGAACATAATTATTTTAGGATGGGCAATACGAACTAATATTGCAGGGGCAGATTCCTGATTACATAATGGGCAGGGTTCGGTTTCAGAATCAATAATTTCAAGATTAGTACCCTTTGTAAGAAAATCCATCATTTCATCATCTGTTTTTGTGTATGTTTCTGAAACTACAAAATGATATTTTTCTAACATATATTTCTTCCTTTTCTCCAATTCTTCAACGGTGTTACTGAAAGGCGTAAGTCGTTTCTCAATATCCTCTTGGACATGGATTCTATTATACTTGTTATCAACATATGTCCAATGCCCACATGAACATTGATAGCCCATTGTGTTACCATATAACAATCTCTTTTTTTTACAATTACCGCATTCCACTATGCTAAATTTCATTTATTCACTTCCCTTCAATTTGTTGTAGATATTGTCCCACAATCCCATCATATTTGTATTTCGTTATCACAGATATTTCCCCATTGTGTGCAATATAGTTTCTTACAGTTGTTCCATAATTCATTGCTATGAGTTTATCATATTCCCTCTTAGCAAACATTACTTCTTTCTTTGTTTTGTGTATAGAATGTATATTGTTATCTCGGTGTATAAATACAACCCATAAAATATCTTTAGCCATTCAATCATCCCCTTTCTTAAATTGTTTCTGACAATTAAAGCAATAGTAATTCTCTTGCTTATCATCTCCAACTGCAACACAATCACAATTTGGACAATGAACTTCTTCGCTTGTTAGCTGATCTATGGTTTTGTCAATTGCCTTCCTGAATGCATCTTCCCATGCCATTTTAGTGCCATCATCATAGAAGTGCTTGAAATTATGTGAGAAATACGATAGTGATTTCATGCCAGTTCCTTCATTAATTATTAATTTTCTAATATGTTCAGGATACCCCATATCTGAAATAAAATCATTGATTCTATCAATCAATATGCCAGAAGATATTGTACCTGTTAGAGCAAGAAGTCTATCCCCTGCTTCTTTCAAAAGCACAAGTGCATTGTACATCTCTTTATTAGCTTCCTTTAAATTTTCAAATTCACAATATGTAATTCCATCTTCATCTTTAATGTATTCCATTTACTCATCTCCTTCTGACTTTGATTTGTGTTCCCATTCATTCAAACAAGTTAGGCACAATGCTTTCCCATTATCTTCCTGAATCCTGTATGATCCACATTTATCACAATGACCATATGGATGTTTACAATCTTCTCCAAACGTGCAAAGTTGTGTTCCTAACCATTTCTTGATAATTCCTAATTCTGCCCTATTCATTTCACGAATATCAAAAGTATTTTTGTGCATCCCTGTATAAATTGAAATATGAAATTCATCAATAATAATAAATTTATGTTTTTTATCAAATCTCGCTGGAGTATCAATTTGGGCTATCTTTTCCATCACAATTGCTTTGCATTGTTTAACTAAATTACCTTCCATTATTGTTCACTTCCTTTAACTGTTAATTCTTTTCTTACTTTCATCAGCAAGATCCCAAGCATATTTTTACTGCCCATAATCTTACCGCCCCAAAATGCATCTATGGGGCTATCTTCATAAAGATGAGCATCCCCTGTTTCAAGCAACATCTTTTTTAGATCTTCATTCTGCTGGAACTTTGCCCTCAATCCAGTAAGCATGAAATCCACCTTGTACTCATCCCAATCATCATGCATCTCATTTTCCCT
>JAGLYS010000235.1 GCA_023132105.1 Caldifarciminota bacterium | reverse complement strand
AAGCAGGTTATGTGGGTGAGGATGTAGAAAATGTGCTTTTAAAACTGGTAGAGAATGCAAATTATAATATCAAGAATGCTGAACTTGGTATTATATATATAGATGAAATTGACAAAATAGCGAAATCGTCGGACAATCCTTCTATTACGAGAGATGTTTCCGGAGAAGGTGTTCAGCAGGCATTGTTGAAATTAATCGAATCGACAATCGCTAACCTGCCTCCTAAAGGTGGAAGAAAACATCCTGACCAGAAATATATAAAAATCAACACTGAGAATATTCTCTTTATATTCGGAGGCGCTTTTGTGGGATTAGAGGATATAGTTCAGCGTAGAATAGGAAAAAAAACCCTCGGTTTTGGGCAAGAAATTATACCGAAAGGAGAATACAGAGATATTAGCAAAGCCAAACCTGAAGATTTTGTAAAGTATGGTCTAATCCCTGAATTTATAGGTAGGATTCCTATATTTGTTCCATTTGAGAATCTTGATGAAAGTATGTTAATTAGAGTAATGAAAGAACCAAAGAATTCTTTATTGAAAGAATACCAAAGGATGCTATCATTAGATGATTGTAATCTTTTATGGGAAGAGGATGCACTTAAGTGTATTGCAAAAATAGTTCACAAACAGAAAACAGGTGCGAGAGGATTAAAGGGAATAATTGAATCGGTTTTAATGGATGTTATGTATGAAGTTCCATCAATTAAAGGTAAGAAAAAATGTATTGTTAACAAAAATAGTATTAAAGAGGGAAAACCTCCTGAAATTATAAAGGTAGACTGATATGAGAGAATTGATAGATGTGCCAACATTACCACTGAGAGATCTTACGGTATTTCCATATATGGAAGTTCCGATTATTGTAGGACGAGAGTGTTCGATTAAAGCAATCAATAAGGTGCTGAAAAGCAATGAAAAATTATTATTTGTAGTATCCCAAAAAATTGCAAGTGTAGAAAACCCAAGAGAGAAAGATCTTTACAGATATGGAACATTGGTAAATGTAGAAAAAGTAATAAAATCACAGGATGAGACAATTAAAATATTGGTAAGAGGACAGGAAAGGGCAAAAATTGTGAATTTCAAAATTAAAGATGCATATCTGTCGGATTTGGTAATTGAACCACTTAAAAAAAACAAAGGAAAATATGTTGAAGCTCTTGTACGAAAATTATTAAAATGCTTCAATAATTATGCTAGCCTAAAAGAGTATTTCCCTCCTGAATTTTTATACGAAATTCAACATATTAAGCAATATGAAGAACTTGCATATATTATAGCATCGAATATTGATATAAAACAGGAGCAGAAGCAAAATCTTATTGAGATAGAATACCTAAGAGAGCTTTTATTTGAGCTCAATAATATTTTAATTACCGAACTTGAATATATTGCAATTGAGAAAAAGATTGAAAATTCGGTAAAATCACAACTTTCGGAAGGGCAAAGACAATATTATTTAAAAGAGCAAATTAAAGCGATACAGAAAGAACTTGGAGAAAGCAATATTGACAAGGAAATGATCGAATTGCATAAGCGTATTTTAAATGCAAAAATGCCTAAGGATATAGAAGGAAAAGCTATGGGGGAATTTAGTAAATTATCTAAAATGATGCCAATAAGTCCGGAAGCTGCCGTTACAAGAACATACATCGAATGGTTATGTGATTTGCCCTGGAAAAAATATACAAAAGATACACTTGATATCAGTGCTGCAAAGAAGATATTGGATAAGAATCATTATGGTCTTGAGAAGGTAAAATGTAGATTGCTTGAATATCTTGCTGTTCTGAAACTTGTGAAAAAAATAAAAGGGCAGATTATATGTTTAGTTGGAGCTCCCGGTGTTGGTAAAACTTCTTTAGGACAATCAATCGCTGAAACTCTTAACAGGAAATTTGTAAGAATATCGCTTGGAGGAGTGCATGATGAAGCGGAAATCAGAGGACATAGAAAAACATATGTAGGAGCTTTACCCGGGAAGATACTACAGCAAATAAAACATGCAGGCACAAGAAATCCTGTTTTTCTGTTGGATGAGGTAGATAAAATAGGTAAAGATTTTCGAGGAGACCCCGCTTCTGCATTATTGGAAGTCTTGGATCCTGAATTGAACAATACATTCATGGACCATTATCTTGAAGTTCCTTTTGATTTTTCCGATGTTCTATTTATTGTGACGGCAAATACAGTACATACGATTCCGCCTGCTCTTTTAGACAGGATGGAAGTTATATATCTGCCGGGATATCTTCCTTATGAAAAAATGAATATAGCAAAGAATTTTCTTATACCTAAGGAATTCAAGAACAATGGGATAATAAAAAGCGATCTTGACCTTAAAGATGATGCACTGGAAAAAATTATAATGGAATACACATATGAAGCCGGAGTCAGGAACCTTCAAAGGGAAATTGCTAAGATCTGCAGAAAGATTGCAATGAGAAAAGTTACATTTAAGAAAACGGGAGTGAAAATATCAAATAAAAACATAAAAAAATATATTGGTGCTCCGAAATATATTCAAACGGATATTTTAGAAAGCAGAATAGGTGTTGCTACTGGTCTGGCCTGGACTGAAAACGGCGGAGATATTTTAAATATAGAAGTAGTGCCAATACCCGGACAGGGAAACCTTATTCTTACTGGTCAGCTTGGAGAAATAATGCAGGAATCCTGTAAAGCCGCGGTTACATATATTAGAAAAAACGCTTCTAAATATAGTATAAAAACCGATTTCAACAAGAAATACGATTTGCATATTCATGTTCCGGAGGGGGCAGTGCCCAAAGATGGTCCTTCGGCAGGTGTTACTGTAGCCTCGGCAATACTATCATCATTAATCAAAAAACCTACAAATAGGAATGTAGCAATGACAGGCGAAATCACAATTACAGGTGAGATACTGCCTATAGGTGGTTTACAAGAAAAAATTGTTGCAGCACAATTGAAAGGTATAAAATCAATAATTATTCCTGATAAAAACAAAGCTGATTTTGAAGAATTGCCTGATAATGCTAAAAAGGATATTAAAATTAATTATGTACATAATTTAGAGGAAGTTTTTAAGCTTATTTTTTAGTATGGCAGATATTATTAGAAAAGAAGGGATAAAACCCGTAAGGGTTTTAATAACAGGTTATATAGTGCTTATAGCAATAGGCACTATATTATTATTATTGCCAATATCCCATAATGGTATGTTTTCCTTTATAGATGCCGTATTCACATCTGCATCCGCTGTATGTGTAACTGGTCTTATAGTTAAAGATACACCTGTTTTTTTTACTCCGTTTGGAAAAGCTGTACTTCTGTTATTAATACAGATAGGTGGTATAGGATATATGTCAATAATAACATTATTTGCCGTATTAATTGGTAGAAAGATAACATTTCAAGAAGAACTTATGATTAAAACATCATATAATCATGTCTCTATGGATGATATAGGTAAATTTGCTTTGTCGGTTCTTAAATGGACAGTCATAGTGGAAATTCTCGGTGCAATAATTTTATTTTCCAGATTCTATTTAATATATAAGTTTGACTTGTTTCATTCTTTTTCCAAATCAATATTCCATTCAGTTAGCTCTTTTTGCAATGCAGGTTTTAGTCTTTTTTCCACCAGTATGAAAGAGTATTATAATGATCCAATTATTGTAGGAACAATATCTCTATTAATAATACTTGGAGGATTAGGTTTTTTTGTATTAAGGGATATATACTCTTCTATTTTGAAAAAACATAGAATTACGGTTCATAGTAAAATTGTTTTATCTACTACATTACTTCTTATTGTAACCGGTATAATAGCAATATTAGCAATGGAGAATAATTCGTCATTAATAAATCTTTCATTAACGGATAAAGTCTTTATCTCATTTTTTCAGTCGGTAACAGCGAGAACAGCCGGTTTCAATACAATAAGCATTTCTTTATTGACGAATGGAACATTATTTTTTATAATTATACTAATGTTTATAGGCGCCTCCCCTGGTGGTACAGGTGGAGGAATTAAAACAACAACGTTTAGTGTTCTGATAACAGGTCTAAGGAAATTAGTAAGTAAGGATGATCGTGTGGATTTATTTAAAAGAAACCTCTCAATTAATTCAATCAATAGAGCGTTTTTTATTTTTACAATTTCGTTAATGTTTGTAGTTATTTCTTTACTTCTATTGCTTGCCACTCAAAATTTACAAGGCAATGCGTTAAATATTGTTTTTGAAGAAATTTCTGCATTTGGGACCGTTGGTTTATCTGCAGGTTCCAAAACTATTGCTAATACAAGTTTGTCTGCCGATTTTAATTCGTTTGGAAAACTGATAATTGTTATAACAATGCTCTTTGGGAAAATTGGGCCATTCTCAGTTGCTTTGGCTCTTGTGGAAAAAGGTAAGAAATCGAAAATTCAATATCCTCCTTTGGAAATTATAATAGGATAGATAATATGAAAAAATATGTTATTGTCGGTCTCGGAAGATTTGGGCAGTCTGTTGCAATGAATCTGGCAAAATTAGGAAAAGATGTGATTGCAATTGATAAATCCCCGATTAAGGTTGAAGAGATTGCTGATTTTGTTTTCCAAGCTGCGTCATGTGATGCAACAGATGAAAAAAATCTAAGAGATCTTGGTTTAAGAAATGCTGATGTAGCAATTGTAAGTGTTGGAGAAGACATATCTTCAAGTATTTTGATTACAATGACTCTTAATGATTTAGGAGTAAAGAAAATAATTGCAAAGGCTCTTTCCCCTATGCAGGGAAAGGTTCTTGTAAAAGTAGGTGCTGATAGAGTAATTTACCCTGAGAGAGATATGGGGGAACGATTAGCCAAGAAACTTGCATCACCACAATTATTCGATTTAATAGAATTAACATCCTCTCATAGCATAATAGAAATACTAACCCCAGAATCATTTGTTGGTAAAACATTGAATACTTTATCTTTAAGAAAAAAGTATAAAATCACAGTTATTGCTATAAAAAGAAATATACCGGAATTGAGTGAGAATGGTGCTACCAGTTTTAAAGAAAATATTCTTCTTTCACCAGGACCTGATGAAGAAATAATGAAAGGGGATATACTTGTCGTTTTAGGCGAGTCTGATAAATTGAGAATAATTGAGCATATTAAATGATGAATAACAATATGAATATGAATAAGCTGACTGAGTATATTGAAGCAGGAAAGTTTTACTTTCTAAATCAGAAATATAATGAGGCTTTGCAATATTTTATGAAAGCACTTGAAATCGAACCTGATGATATCGAAACTCTCTATAGTGTTGGAATTCTTTATGAAAGTATAAATGAATTTGATAAAGCAATGGATTATTTCAAAAAGGTAGTAGGGCTTTCCCCAGACCATAGTGATGCTTTGGCACATATAAATAAGATATCTAAGAATGAATGATTGCCAAATGACAAGATTTATGATAGTAATATAGTATATGGATAGTCTTTATCAAACAATACTTAATAGTTTATCAAGTGCAATGATAACTGTTGATGTAAAAGGAAGAATAATAAGTGCAAATATTCCTGCTTTAAGAATATTAGGTTATGATAATGATAAGAATATTATAGGGAAACATATTGATGAAATAATTCCGGCTAATGGTTCGGTAAATCCTTTTATCGAATCGATTAACAAGAAAAAACCATTGAAGCGTAAAGAATTTACTGTTATTAATAAAAAGGGGGAAAAATTATATTTAGGGATTACCACATCATTAATAGAGGATGCAAAATATGATTTTACAGGAGTTATTGGATTAATGACGGATTTAACAAAAATCAAGAATATGCAAGATAAGTTAAAACAAAAGGAAAATCTTGCCATATTGGGTGAGATGACAGCAGTTATGGCACATGAAATAAAAAATCCTCTTACTGGTATTAAGTTTGGGATCGAATATTTAAAAACCATTTTAGAGGATAATCAAGATGCTGTAGAATCAATAGAGCTAATACTTAATGAGATAAAACAATTGGAGAGAATTGCAAGAGATATGACCAGTTTCGCTAGAATGCCAAATATTAGCAGTGAAAAATTTAATCTTGTGCAATTGATCGAAGATAAAATAAAAATTCATAGATCCGAAATGAAAGAAAAAAAGATAAACATTAATTTTAATAAATGTTCTGATTGTATAAATTATTATGGAGATCCTTATCTCTTAAGTGAGGTTTTTAATAATTTGTTACGCAATAGTATTGAGTCATTTGATAATTCCTGCAATAAAAAGGACATAAATATAGAGATTAGATTTAATGATGATAATGATACCTGTTTAATAATAGTAAAAGATACAGGTATTGGTATTAAAGAGGATAATCAAAAAAAGATTTTTATACCATTTTTTACAACGAAGAGGGGAGGAACAGGACTTGGGCTTCCAACAGTTCAGAGAATAGTAATTGCACATAATGGGGCATTAACATTAAATAGCAAACTGGGAAAAGGAACAACCTTTATCATTGAATTACCAAGCATTGTGTGTAATGAGTGATTTATGGAAAGTAATATAAATATCCTTATTGTAGATGATGATAATGCAATAGCGAATTTTCTCAGCAAGATGCTTTTATCCGCAGAAGACCTTGATTGTGATGTAACTATAACTCATTCAGCTGAGGATGGCACTCATTTAATTGAGGAAAGTAAATTTGATATCATTATACTTGATATCAATTTGCCGGGAAAATCAGGGATAGAATTTTTAATGGATATCAATAGTATAGATCCGGATATCGAATCTATTATTATGACTGGAGATGCTTCTCTCGAAACGGCATTGGGTGCTCTTAGAGAGGGAGCTTATGATTATTTGCAGAAACCATTCACAAAGGAACAGGTAATAACAACTATAAGAAATGCTACTCAGAAAAGGCAACTTACAATGGAAAAAAGGGAATTACTCAAGAATTTAAATGATGTGAATGAACAACTTGAAAAAGCCAATCAGATGTTAACCGAGAAAAAAATATTATTAGATACTGAACTTGAAAAAAAAGTCGAAGATCTTACAAATATCAATCTTTTTGTAAAAGGAATTACTCCGCAATTAGATTTAATTAAATTGTTTACCACTATACCACGCTTTATCATTGACCTGTTTGGTTTTAAAGGTGCTGCAATAGTAACATTTAGCAGACATAATTTTGTAGTGCATACTGCTATGAATACAGGTGATGACTTTAAAAAAGGAGAGGTATATTCAAAAGATAGTGCTCTTATAAATGAATTGATAAAACCACTTATAATAAAGGATATAGGACAGATAAGCAAAAATGGTTTATTTTATGTTTCTACCCCCTTAAAGGCAGGAAAGAAATTGTTAGGAATCCTTTTAATTGGAGATGAGAGGAATAATTTGTTGGAATATTATGGAGAGGAACTGTTTTCTACAATAGCAGGCAATACAACACTTGCTATTCAAAATGCTCTCTTTTTTGATAACTCCAAAAAAAGCTATCTTGAGTCTTTATTTTCATTCTTGATTATTCTTGAAACTGAGGATCCTGAACTTCGCGAACACTCAGAGAGAGTTAGTAATATTGCAACTAAGATTGCAAAACAATTGGAACTTGATGATGATATCGTTACAAATATAAGATATGCAGGATTACTTCATGATATAGGAAAGGTGGGGGCAATAAAAAACACACCGGGTGATTCTATTGTGGATAAAATCAAGAAAGTACATAAAAATACTGAAAAGATTATTAAGCCAATCTCTTTTCTTGCAAAAGGACTTGAATATTTACATTTTATGTATGAAAATTTTGATGGAAGTGGTTTTCCTGAAGGTAAATCGGGAGATGCCATTCCGATTGGAGCACGAATACTTGCCATATCAAATGCATATGATGAAATTTATTTGCAGCTTATTTCCGCAGGTAAGGGTGATAATATCCATAATAAAATATTGATCGAATTGAACAAACATGTAGGGATAAACCTTGACCCACGTATTTTTGCTATTCTTCAAGGCATAACATTTTAGAAGAATAAGCAGAGAAAGGGGGTAATAATGACAAAAATTCGTAAATCAGCTGTTGCCGGAAGTTTCTATCCATCAAATGTTAGAGCTCTGAATAAGATTATTGATGGAATGTTGAAGAATGCAGAAAATATGGGTTTTGTTGAAATAAGGGGGTTAATTTCACCCCATGCAGGATATATTTACTCCGGTCCCACAGCAGCAAAAGCATATAAGCAAATAGAGGGAATGAGTTATAAAACTGTTATAATAATTGGTCCAAGTCATAATGTATATTTTAATGGTATATCAGTTGGGAGCTTTGATGCTTTTATGACTCCATTAGGTAATGTAAAGGTTGATAAGGATTTTATTAATGAAATGAAGAAATTTACATCTGATAAAATAGATTCGGATATGCCACAGATACAGGAACACTCTATTGAAGTGCAAATACCATTTTTACAAAAAACCCTTAATTCGGATTTTAAAATTGTACCGATAATTATGGGTAATCAATCACAGAAAAATATTTATGATCTTGCGATGTTGCTTTATGAAATCGGAACGGATAAGGATCTGTTGATTGTTTCAAGTTCAGACCTCTATCACGGTTATAATTATGATGAGTGTGTCAAGGAGGGCAATGAATTCGTAAAACAAATTCTAACATTCGATACCGACACAATTAGTAAATATGTGGAAGATAAAGAATTTACTCATATGCCCATAGCATGTGGCACCGGACCAATTATATCAAATTTGATTGCATGTAAAATGTGGGATTATAAGCGAATAAAACTTATGGATTTTACAAACTCGGTTGATGTAATAAAACAAAATCCCGGAGGATATGTTGTGGGATATTCAAGTTTTGTAATTTATAGGAAATGACAATGTTTACAAGTGAAGAGAAAATAGAGCTTATTAGCCTTGCCAGGCAATCAATCGAATCAACTCTACTTAATAGAAATGACTCTCCTGAAACTAAATTTGAAAATTTAAAAATGAATGGAGCTGCATTTACTACTCTTATGATTGACAATGTACTTAGAGGATGCATAGGTTATATACAAGCAGTAAAACCATTATATATCACCGTTTGGGAGACTGCGCAATCAGCAGCTTTTGGAGACCCTCGTTTTCCGCCACTTTCTACAGAGGAGTTTCCGAAGATAAAAATCGAGCTATCTGTAATGACTCCACTAAAAAAAATCGATGATTATTATGATTTTGAAATAGGAAAACATGGACTTTATATAAAATATGGTTTTTACTCCGGTTTATTATTACCTCAGGTTGCTTTAAAATATAAATGGGATAAAGAAGAATTTTTAAGGGAAGTTTGTTGTAAAGCAGGACTCCCTGCCGATACTTATAAGCAGGGAGCCGATATATTTAAATTTGCCGCTGAAATATTTTCTGAGGATTAATTATACAATATAATTAACGATTCCTTCTTTTGGGTGGTTTCATTTATATCGTAAATAGGTAAGCTATCTTTCCCAAATCCTACAATTCCATATTCTGTTGCCAAACTGTCTCCGAATCCTATAAAATATCCATATGCAATTGTTCCCGGGGTAGCTTTCAATCTTGCGTTGGTTGAATTCAACTTCATATCTTTTGATTCTCCCGGAATGTCATACTTGAAAATCATAATATCATCATTGTTTAGGGTTTTCTTATTATATGGATTTACAATGGTCTCATTAAAATATTCTGTAACTTCCTCAATGGTAGTGGGAATTCTTCCATTATTCATAGCAATATACTTAACGATGGATGCTTTCATGAAATACAGATTGTATTTAACTTTTGCCTGATTATTCCATGTTTGAAGTTCTTTATATGGTTTTGCTTCAATTACATATAAAAGAACTACAATTCCAATTAAAATCAATAGATTCAGTAAAAATATTTTAGCTTTCATAAGTCCTCCAATCTTCTTTTTGTGAGTATAAATAAATAGATTTAATTTGTCAAGTGAATATTCAATCCTGGGTAGAGTAGGTATGGACATACTTACCATTATAAGGAGAGAGTAAAGGGTTAAACACTTTGCTCCTTATTTAATTATTATTTCCCCCTCCCTTCTATTCCCTCCCGCCTGTGGAGGGAAAGTTACTTATTGTATATATTTCCCAATATTTCTTCCTCGCCCTTGATGGCCTGCCT
>JAGLYS010000234.1 GCA_023132105.1 Caldifarciminota bacterium | reverse complement strand
ATTTATAACGAATTTCACAAAGAGAAGAGAATAATTTATTGCTTTAATTACATGAAAGAAATAACCAAGGAGAGGGGATAAATTTTAAACTTTTATTTCACTAATTGAGACTAATTGCACGAAAGGGAAGGGCAGACACAGGGATTTACTTTTGCAGTTATCAAATTTCAATTTACAATTAACGATTTACGCTCTCATTGGCACCCTCACCTCAATCCTCTCCCATCAAGGGCGAGGAAAAAGTGGTGAGAGGAGAAAAATTCAATATTACACTTTATTGACAAATGACTGTAAATATTCTATCATTGAAATATGCTGATAAACAATGTAATTGAAAATTGTAAATCTATTTTAGCAAAATCCGGTTTCGGAATCTACATCTTTAAAGAACAGGATGGGATTATTTATATTAATAAAAAATTTACCGAAATCACAGATGTTAAATTCGAGGATATAAAAGGATTTGGCTTTCTTGAATATTTAAAGGAAGAATATAAAAGCAATATGATTGAATATACAAATATTGCAATTGAAGGAAAGGTAGAGGATCTTCCTTTTCCATATAAAATAGCTATGAATTCTCCTGTTGCAGGAGATAAATACATTTTACTGTACGGAAATCCATATATTGACGATAATAACATCCGTTTTATAATTGGTTTTATTGTTGATATAACAGGTTCTGTTAAGTGGGATAAGGAAACAGAAAAAATAAAATATAATATTGAATTTTCAAGACAGCAATCTGAATTGTTAGATCAATTTAATAATCTTTTAACCGGGATAATAGGTTATGCATCTCTTTTAAAGGTTAAATTTACAGGGAATAGAGAGGAGTGGAAGTATTTAGAGAAAATATATAATGCAGCAACAGATGCATCAAAAATGATTGAAGTGATTTTTAATAAGATCAATTTTGAAACATTTGAGAATGTGTCAAACATAAAAGGAAAAGCCCTTATTGTGGATGACAATAAATTTTCACTGTCATCTATGAAGGATATTCTTGAATATTTAAAATATGGTGTAATAGGATTTACCTCTGAAAACCTAACCGAAAAAACACTTAATATCATAAATGATATTAATATTATATTTGTTAATGCAATAATACCAGGTGTTTATACATTTGGTTACATCTCTGATATTTTAAATATTAAACCGGATTTACCTGTGATTTTAATGGCATATAATGAAGATTTACAAAACATTAAAGAGATTATGGATATTCATAAAACAATGTTTCTAAAAAAACCTTTCACTATAGAGAGTATTTTAAGTGTTTTAAAATCAATAAATAAGGAGAATATATGAAAAAGATTTTAGTAACTTTAACGATTTTTTGTATTATTGCCGTATCAATTGACGCCAAAATGTTGGGTGTTGGGGCTGATTTCGGATTAAGTAATTTAAATAATGATTCGTTTTCCGCTACAAGAGGAAACAAAGCTATTTCCGGATTCCTAACAATCAAAACACCTATTATTCCGCTACAATTTAAAGCAGGTGTAACCTATGGCAATAGCCCAAAGGATGATACAATCCTAACCGTACCATATAAAACTTATCTGAATAACTTAGCTCTATTCCTTTCGGCAGATATTAGATACCATATCATTATGACACCGCTTACCCCTTATTTTGGTGTTGGTGCGGATATAAACAATCTAACATATAAGGTAGAGACAACAATCGGGAGTGTTTCCGTTGTAACTGATACTACATATAAATCTGAAATCGGTGTAAATGGTCATATTGGTCTTGCAATTGAACCGGTTAAATCATTTTCGATATTTGTAGAAGGTTATTACGGGCAAATATTTACAAATGATCTTGGTGCATTTAATAATAAAAATATATCGGACTTTGGTGGAAAGATAGGGATTATTTTATATTTCTTTTAAGGTATAATTTTGTATAAAGAAAAAACCCACTTATGTGGGTTTTTTTATGTTTTTCAATATAATATATGCCAGGAATGTTTTTGCTATGTCGAATGGGATAAATGTAGCTACGCCAAGACAAAATGCTTTGATACAATCACCGTTTAGAAACATTGTAAGTCTAAGCCAACCTGTAAGATAAATTATTATTAAACCGGATAGCAGGGCGACAAGCTTGTTGGTTCTTGTATAAAAGAAACCAATTATAGGGATTGCTAAAATAAAACCGATAATATAACCTCCAGTTGGTCCTGCAAGATACAACAATCCTCCCGAAGCATTTGAAAAAACAGGGAGACCTAAAGCCCCTAATGTTGCGTAAAGTGATGTGGTCATTATACCCTTTCGTGTTCCAAAAATTGCCCCGATCATAAGGACGGAAAATACTTGCAATGTAATGGGAACAGGATTCCCGGGAACAGGGATATACACATATGCACTAAGAAATAAAACAGTTGTTCCAAAAAGTATAAAAAAGATATCTGAAAGATAATTGTTTATTTTTCTGTTAGATTGCAATTTTATTTGACTCAGGACATTTTCCATAAAACCTCCAATTTTTGTAAGGTTAATACATTTTTCATAATTTGTCAAAGTTTGTTTTAGATATATACTTATTTATTTCCGATCTTAAAAAACAGTAGACATTTTATATATCAATTAGTATAGTATATCTATGGAATTTGAGCAATTGAAAAACTACTTTATTAATATTAAACATAGTTTAAAAAGTTTTGATGATGATGAGTTTAACTACTTCTGTAATACTGTAGAAGATACAAAAACGATAATTAGAGAAAAGAAAAGAAATGATTATGAAGATGTTATGACAATCGCCAAGAAGTTAAATAACTTAGGAGCATCTCTTGATGCTGCAGAGATATTATATTATGACTATTTATATTATCTAAAAAAAGATGACTATATAAATGCTTATAGGAATGTTAGTGGAATTATTTCAAACGGACTATTAGGTGCAGATAGTCCTTTTTTCTTAAATTTTCTAAATGAAATTATTGAAAACATTGGCAATAATAGTAAATATATGCCATTTCTTGGGTTTTTATATAACATTAAAGGTATTTATGTAGGTTCAATACACGGAGATTATGAAACCAGTAAATATTATTATAAAAAGGCTATAACAATTTGTGAAAAGTATAATCCGGAAGAATTTAAAAATATTACAAGAAGAGAAATCTCTTTTTTATACCTGATTAAGAACAATTATGCGGATGCTAATTTGCAGATATTATATAATTCGGGATACAACAAAAAGCTTGTTGATGAGTCATTAGAATATCTTAAATGCCCGGAAAAGATTAGTGATCGTTATAGAATAAGCAATAGGATTACATTGGCTGAATTTCTTATTTTCTGCGGGAAGGAAAAGGAAGGAAAAGAGATTTTAAATAAATTGGATATGAAGGGAAGTCCTGTTTATAAAGGATGGATTAAAGAAACCTATAAGAAGATTCGTGCAAATACACTATATTTTAAACAAAAATATGCTGATGCATTGGAATTGTCTTTGGAATATTTTTCGGAAACCATTCAGTCCGAACAGGTAATACAGGAACAAATATCATTAAACTTTTATTGTAATATGCTATTAAAAATTCTTAGTAAAGAGAAAAACGGATTAAGTTATAGAAAGAAGAAATTCTTTATTAATAATTTGTTAAGGATTTTACACAAGAAAGATTGGTATTACGGAAGAGACCACTCGAGAGAAGTAAGAGATTTATCTGTCAAAATTGGTGAAAAATTCAAATTGAAACAGAATAAAATGGAGATATTAACATTGGGGGCACTCTTTCATGATATTGGAAAACTGAATATTCCCTGGTTTACATTAAATAAAACATCTCCTATAACAGAAATTGATAGAGATTTGTTAAAAAGCCACTGCGATAAAGGTGGTGCTTTCCTTGACAGACTTGAACTGAATAACATATCATATATTGCAAAAAACCATCATGAAAGACTTAATGGCTCGGGATATCCCTTAGGAACAAATAAAATGGACCTGATAACTCAAATTGTTGCAGTTGCGGATATATATACAGCAGCAACAACACCAAACAGAAAATATAGAAAGGCAAAGGATGCTGATACAATGATTAAGGAGTTGATGATGTACAAGGATAATATGTTCGAAGGAAATATTATCGATACATTTGTTGCATATTTAAAACAGGGAATGTAAATGCCGGAAGAAGGAGAATTAAACACGGAAAGTGAATAGATAACGAATTGCACGAAGGGGATATTTATACATTTAATTTCAAAAATTAGGGCAGATTACGAATGTGTCATACGGAATCTAATAATTATTTTTGCGCCTAATGTTAAGGATAATATACCGGTATGAATCACAGATTAATACCAGTCGGACTTCTCCTTTTGTTAGAAAATTAAATGATCTATTCGCTCAACTTAACAGCTGTGCCGTAAGCGAAAAGTTCGGCTGCTGACCCCACAACACTAGTAGTCATATAGCGAACATTAATGATTGCGTCAGCTCCCATTTTAGCTGCCTTAGCTGTCATTCTCTCGGTAGCGGTTATCCGGGCGATCCCCATCATCTCCGTGTATTCGGTCAATTCACCACCAATAATCAGTCTGATCATTGCAGATAGGTCTTTGCCAAGCCATATGGCAAA
>JAGLYS010000233.1 GCA_023132105.1 Caldifarciminota bacterium | reverse complement strand
GATACTATCTATGGAGTAATGATATGTATTGGAGTCGGATATGATATAAGCTGTTATTCTGCCCATATTTCCAATCCCACTAAACTCATACGGGTATATAAATGAAAAAGAGAGTTTGGAATTATCGAAACTAACAGGACCCCTAAAAACAGGTGCTCCGGGCATTGTATAATAACAATATCTATATGGTACCGTATGCCAGTAATCATGGCTGTCCGGGTAAGCCGATGAAAATGCTTCGATATATGCAACACCTTTATCTATACTGTCTATATCCAGTATTATATCTGTTTTATGTCCTGTTAATATCGTATCGGGGCAATTTGGGGTTATTGCAATTTTGTTTGTATATGCAATTATAGCCGGATCACCAAAAAAATTGTATAAACGATTTGCAGAAGAACTGCTCCACTTACTTATGCAAGCACTTTCTCCGATTGTATACGGACGATCTATGATTTCGGCATCTGAAAATGCATATATATGAAAATAATTTGACATCTTATTATTGTTAGTAGCATATGTCCCTCTCGAAGCTGCGACTGTTGCTACACATCCTTTCTCTTTTTGATTTACAATATACTCGGCTATACAATCGAATAGCGCCCTGTCATTATTGCCGATATTGCAGGAATAAAATCCCCCGACAGGATACATATCCTTATTGTTCAGCATATCAAGTTGTCCGAGACCTGATACAACATGTTCATGAGCAATAGTGTTCAGATTGCCATGTCCTACGAATGTAACGCCTACCGCCCCTTTGTTGATATCATTTACTAATGCTGCTCTTGCCGCTGGTTTTTCACCCGGAGAAACAGGCCAATGCTCACTTGTCTGTGATGTTCCCCAGTAATTCATTAGATATACTTTTCTTATATCATATTCATTCGAGATTAGACGGGATAAATTTTCACTCTGGTTTGTCGATGAAATATCGTGTAAATTAGAACCACTGTATTCATCATCGGCAAGTAAAATAATCCTATTTTTCCACATACCGTCATTCTCTATGAATTTCTCTGTTTTATCCTTAATGTTATCCATATCATCCGTTGTTTTAACAGGTAATCGTGATATTATCATATCGGCATAGAAATTGTTATCAAAATCGACAAACCAGTCATCATATGAGGCATTAGCCGTTAATATCCCCTGTTCTACGACACTGATTCCATCCTCATATACGGGCATTATGTTTTTCGGGTTTATTAATCTGAAATGGTTTTTGTAATCATAGCTACCGGCTCCGACAAGCATAACAT
Source organism: Caldifarciminota bacterium (assembly GCA_023132105.1). Lineage (GTDB taxonomy): Bacteria > Hydrothermota > 32-111 > QNBC01 > QNBC01 > JAGLYS01. The sequence continues at coordinate 1,597 of JAGLYS010000233.1, read as the reverse complement.
ATGTCGGAATCGGTTCCCAGTTTTCATAAGTATAGTTCAGGAATTTCTTTATTGCCGCAATATCCGTCCGACCTCCGCTGAAATTATCATATATCCGGGAAAGTGAAACTGTCTTGACTATTGCACCGTCTATACCGGGGATATTATTGTTTCTCAATGATTCAAGCCAATCTAAATCGTCTTTAAACCTGTCACCTGTGATTATTAAATAATCACATCCATAAGTATTTTTCAATGATTCGATATGTGCTATCTTAATTTTTGAAGGTTTTAATACTTTGTGACTGATCAGATATGTTCCCATAATATCAGTTCTAAATTTAATCGTATCGTTTTCAATGTTAAAGCCCGATAAAATTCTACAAGAATATGGATCTGTAATATTTAATATAAACGGAAGTGCCCCTGAAAAAGGAATATTTATATTCCCTTCCCCCGAATTCAATATATATTGCCCGTTTTCAATCTTCTTCATCTCTTTTCTTCTGTAGTACACATCAATATAGTCAAGATAATGTTTTTGACTATATCCCTCTCCGACAATCCTTATTGTTAGATTGTTTGTCCCCTGTATTAAGTTATCTATATTAAAACTGATTATACTCGGATAGAATGATAAATCTCTTCTCGATGATGCCGTATCTCCATATACAAGTTTATCATTAAAATATACGGCGATATTTATATTGCCGCTTCTATATAGTTTTATATATATTTCCCCACCGCTATCTTTTAAACTCTCGATACCGAATTGAAACGGATAATCCTTATATAACTCGGATGATAATTTTTCTAACTTTGTATCGAGCCATACATAGCCCGATGTCGAAGGATTTATGTTCTCACTCTCTATGTGCAATGTGTCATATATAACAGCCATACTGTCATCTGTCTGGATACCGGCATATTCCACACCCATTCTTATCCCCGGGGTATCTTCGAATGAAATAACAAATGAAGATGTATCCGTATACGGGTTATAGTATGCATAATAACTACCCATAACATTATTCTTGTCATAACCATTCAATCCGTCATTATATATAAATATCGTATCATTTAACCCGAACGCTCTATCTTTCTCTCCCTTTATATAAACAGGGATCTCAATCAATGTATCATTATCATACCCACTTAAACTCATCATATTGAAACCAAGCGAGTATATATGGATATTGTTAGGGTCGACAAATGACGGATCTATACCACATGACAATATATCGTTATAACCGATTCCATAGATGCCTTTTCTATCCATTTTAACAATTGCAGTGGGATATGATCTCCCTTTCCTTGTCTCTCTCTTCTTTATTCTGTTTATCCCTTTGTAATTTAGAATTGTGTTTTTATAAATATTATCGAATGCTGTTTTTCCTCTATTTGGGGAATAATTCCTATCGAATTTTACATCTATTTCTATATCTTTATACAGTGTTATACTGCCTGAATATTGATCGTACTCTATAGGGCAAAGATCGAATGATACGGTGTATACATCCCTCATATATCCCTTTTGAATATTCTTTATACAGAGAGATGTTTTGAAATCATGATCCTTCAGAATCCTTTCCTTGCTTTGTATATTCTCCGTTGGCAA
>JAGLYS010000232.1 GCA_023132105.1 Caldifarciminota bacterium | reverse complement strand
AACCGGCTTTTATTCCTGTTGAATTATAAGAACAAATTCCATTTGATATAAAATAGTCTGAAATATCATCAATATTGGATGAATTCGGATTGTTATGACAAAAAATAAATAATGGAAACAAAATGATAGCAATTGTAATTTTCCCCATATTCCCTCCTTGAAATTAGTTATATTTTATACATCGATATACGGATATTCCTTTAACTTACTATATACAATCGACTTTATATCATTAAGAGAATTTTCATTAACAGCCTCAAATCTCAATACAATTACGGGTTGAGTGTTAGAAGCCCGGATAAGCCCCCAACCATCATCAAATTCAATCCTAACACCATCGATTGTAATGGTTTTGTACTTCTCCGTGAAATAATCGGTTAGTTCCTTTACAACAATAAATTTACTTTCATCAGGGCAATCAATTCTAATTTCAGGTGTAGAAAAATACTGTGGTATTTCATTATGTATCTCGGAAAATGGTTTATTTTCTGCTGATAGTATTTTTAACAATTTCATTGCTGCATAAATAGCATCATCATACCCAAAATACTCATAAGCAAAAAACATATGACCACTCATCTCCCCTGCTAACGGACTTGAAATAGTTTCCATTTTAGCTTTTATTAAAGAATGTCCTGTTTTCCACATTAAAGGTTTTCCACCAAACTTAATTATAGCTTCCTCCAATCCTCTCGAACATTTGACATCATATATAATTGTACTGCCGGGCATATTTTTCAGAACATCCTTTGCAAAAACACCCAGCAGTCTATCACCATATACCATATCACCTTTCTCATCGATAACGCCAATCCTATCCGAATCCCCATCAAAACCAATTCCTATATCTGCCTTTGAGCTTTTAACCTTTTCAATCAATTCGTTCATATATTCGGGAACAGTAGGATCTGGCAAATGTGCAGGAAAATGACCGTCAGGTTTACAATTCAAACATATGAAATCGACACCGATATTACTGAGAAGAGATGTTACAATCGGACCGGCAGTTCCATTACCCGGGTCTATTACCACCTTCATAGTCCTCTCTATGGAAAGACTCTTTAAAACCGTATCCATATATCCGGAAATAACATCACTAACCTTTATTTCCCCTGAACCGACATTGTACTTTTTATTAATAATAATTTCTTTTAATGATTGGATAGCTTCTCCATAAATTGTTTTTTTCCCCTTTAACATTTTAAATCCATTATATCCAATTGGATTATGGCTTCCTGTTATCATGATGCCACCATCCGTATTATATCTATGAACGGCAAAATAAACCAGAGGAGTAGGCACCACACCTATATCCATTACATTCACTCCTGTAGATGCAATACCTTCAATTATGGTTTTCTTTATTCTAGGAGAGCTTAATCTGATATCACAACCCACTGCAACAGTCTTATTGTTACCGATAATCGTACCAAAAGCTTTTCCTATATTTATAACTACTTCTTCTGTCAGATCTCTATCTGCCATTCCTCTTATATCATATTCTCTAAATATTTGTTGATTCATGCATACTCCTTTCCAATTTGAGTATATTTTAATACAGAAAGTGCTATTTGTCAAATACTATCAAAATATATTTTGTATATATGTATAGGCATAGACATATACAAGTTACAAGTTACAAGTT
>JAGLYS010000231.1 GCA_023132105.1 Caldifarciminota bacterium | reverse complement strand
CAATATATATTCGAATAGCAGGTTCATATATCCTCTCATCCCGGGGTAAAGGTATGAAATCAAGCTTGCAATTCCTATTGCAAAGATAATCCATAGAATACGATTTACCTCTTTCATTGGTGTTGGGAAATTATCCGGATGTACGATGATATTTTTTAATGTGTCAAGAAGGTATTTAAAAACTAATGGATATGCTACCGATACTGAAACGGACAGAATAGTAAGAAATAATAAAATAAATACCATTTTCTTATGGTTTTTCCATCTGTTAATTACCCATTTTATATGATAACTCATGTTACTCCTTAATCGTTTTACCTGTTATATGCATAAATTGCAATTCTACTAATCTTTTATATTCTAATGAACTGGCGAGAAGTTCGTTATGAGTGCCCTGAGCAATTATATTGCCATTTTGAAAGAGAAGTATCTTATCGGCATTTATAATCGAGGACAATCTATGTGCCACAATGACAGCTGTTTTTCCCTTCATTGTCATTTTCATTGCCGCTTCGATTTTCTTTTCGGTTACCACATCAACGGAGGCGGTAGCTTCATCAAGTACAATAATTTCAGGTGAAAAGGCAATTGCTCTTGCAAAACTAAGAAGTTGCTTCTCCCCAGAAGAAATATTTTGCCCTCTCTCGCTTATTTCAGAATAAATTCCTTTTTCTGTTTTATTTATAAAACTATCAGCCTGAACAGTCGAAATAGCCGAATTTATTTTCTCCGTACTGATGTTATCATTATATATTCTGATGTTTTCGAGAATATTTCCGGGGAAGAGATAAACATCCTGCAAAACAAGACCTATTTTTGATCTCCATTGTTTTAATTTAAAATGATTCAAATTACAACCGTCAACTTCAATCTGTCCTTTTGTAATTTTATAAAACCCACAGAGAAGACTTATAGTTGTTGTTTTTCCACTTCCTGATGCACCGACAAATGCCACTTTTTCTCCTTTATTTATAGATAAATTTATTCCTTTCAAAACCCATTCATCTTCCTTGTATTTAAACCAAACATCTTTGAATATAATCTCATTATTGAATTGTGGAACTATATTACCTTCTCGTATATCATATTCTGTCTTGACAGCAAGAATATTAAATATCCTCTCAAGAGATACGAATGCTTTTTGTATAAATGTTAGATTCTCGGCAATGCCCATTAAAGGATCCAATATTCTACTGCCATATTGAATAAATATAATAAGAGTACCAAGTGTTGCTATTCCACTAATAACTTTGGGTGCAAGAAGCCAAATAACTAAAATTAGAAATAATGAATTTGCGATAAAGCTAAACAAACCCCAGAAAGAATATTCTGTGAAAAGAGTTCTGCTTTCTAACGATTGTTTTTCTTTACTCACTTTATCAATAATATCTTTCACATCTCTTTCCTTATTGAATAACTGAACTATATGCATTCCCTGAATATATTCCGTAAGCACTCCGGATACACGAGCATAAAGTTTTCTTATCTTTTTATAATACTTATTCAAATACCTAATCATTATGGTCATTAGAAATGTGATGATTATTATTGGTATCATTAGTAAAATTGTGACATATGTACTTTTCCAGAGAAGAATTATAACCATTCCGAGAAAAAACATTATATTGCCAATAATCATTATCGAAAAGGAAGAGAATAATTGCTTAACTTTTTCAGCATCACTTTCCACACGAGCCATCAACTCTCCTACTTTATATTGATCGAAATAACTCACGGGAAGCTGAAGAAGATGATCGAAAACTTCAGCTTTTATCTTCGTTACGATTTTTATACCTAATTTGGAAAGTGTAATTGTTTGAAAATAGGCGATTATTCCCGAAAATATAATGACAATTACAAATAAACCAGCATATATAAACATATCTTTGATATCGTTTTTTGGTATACTAACATCAATGATATGAGCGATTATGAGAGGATCCAATAATCTCGCTCCTGAGACAAGAAGCATTGAAAAAAGTCCCGCAAGAAAGAGATGCTTATCATGCCAGATATATGGCATAAGTTTTTTCAAATATGTAAAATATTTATGTTTAGTATTGCTTTTAGACAAATTTCCTCCAAATAATAAATTTGTTATAGTAGTAATTGTTTACAAAAGGGGGAGAGGTATTTTATATTCTAATATCGTTCATCATACACCTACATCAATAGTAAATGTATATTACTATACATTTAGATAAAAATCAAGTATCTTTTTATATTTGATGTTAAAATGATATTACAATGCTAAAATGTTACATATTAGGGATTGAAAACACTGTTATTCTGAACTTGTTTCAGTATTCCAGCAGTATTTGACCGTAGAGACGAAATATTTTGCGTCTCTACATAAAATTTCAATAGGGAGAAAGATTATATTTATAAACTAATAAGTGTGACACTTGACTTTGAAATAACAGTTTAAATAAGCAATGACAATAATTAACAACAATAACTCTTGACAATTCTTGCATAATATTGTATAATAATGGATAATAATGGATATTAAGTAAAAGGAGGTATGTATAAACGATATAATGACATTAAAAGAAGCAAGCAGATATCTCTCATTGCACCCTGAAGTATTAAGGAAAAAGGCTTCATTAGGAGAGATACCTGCAAAAAAATTGGGAAAAGGGGAAAAATCATCCTGGAGATTTGTAAAAGCTGATTTAGACAGATGGTTGAGTGTAAATAAAAACTCAAACCGAAAAGGAACAGATGAAAATAAAATAATTGAGGATCTTATTAATATTCTGAAAACATCCGATGAAATCAGTAAAATTGAAGATGCGATAAATTCTCTTGGTATAATGAATATTAAGAGTGCTGTTTCCGAGATAGCAAAATATATAAATTCTCCTTTTGAAGATATAAGATGGCTTTCTTCAAGAGCATTGGTAAAAATGGATTTTGGTAACAATCGTGAATTATTATACAGCATATTACTATCAGATAAATCGGATAAAGTTAGGATAGAAATAGCATCAAAATTTGCAAAAGAAGGAGATGAATATTCTATAAACTACCTTATGGAAACATTCAGGAAAACATCAGATGAACAGGAAAAATACAATGTTGCCCGTAGGTTAATAATGATTAAACCTGAAGCAATTATCCCTTTCTTTAGAACAAAACTACATTCGTTCAATCTGGCTATACGATATAGAACATTATGTGATTTAAGAAATATAGGTTATGAAGGGATTGAAAGCGATTTGATAAATATGTTAAATGAAAGAGAATTGACAATCAAGAGAAAAGCGATAGAGATAATAGGAATGAAAAAAATAAAAGATGCCGTACCACTACTTCAAAAAATAATAGATTCGGAAAATGATAATGAAATCAAAAAAATAGCAGCACAATCCATAGCAAAAATTTTTGGTTAATTCTTGTTTACATTTCTATAAAAATATATTATAAATATATTACTATGAAGAATTAAATAAATTAATCCTTGTCTTTATTTTATCCTCAATAAAATCAATACAATTTTATATAAAGGCAATTCTCTATTTAACCAATATATTAATGGAGGTTATATGTCAAATATTATTATAGATTCTGTAGATTATTATTATGATTCACCGTATGCCGAAGTGTTTTCCTGTTTGTCAATAGAAATAGACACTTCATGGAAAACAGGCATTGTCGGGAGGAATGGTAGAGGTAAGACAACATTATTGAAATTAATTGCCGGTGAAATAAATGCTGTTAAAGGAGACATTCATATTTCTGAGGATGTTTTCTATTACCCGTTTAAACCGGGTAATGTTAATGATATAACACTTAATGTGATTAAAAGTAGTATTGCCCCGTTTTCTCTCTGGGAAAAGGAAATGGAAGAATTAATAAAGAAGGGTGATTCCGAGAGTCTTTCGAAATATGGGGAAATTGTAGAGATTTATGAAAAACATAATGGCTATAATATAAACTCAAAGATAGAGAAAGAAATTGAAAGGATTGGATTTAATCATGATATTTTATACCGGAATTTCAATACATTAAGTGGAGGCGAACAAACAAGAGCTTTGATAATATCGCTCTTTTTAAGAGTAAATACCTTCCCGCTAATAGATGAACCTACAAATCATCTTGATATGATTGGAAGAAAGATGCTCGGAGAGTATTTGTCAAATAAAAAAGGTTTCATACTCGTATCACATGATAGATACTTCCTTGATTTATGTACGGATCATATTATTTCAATTAACAGGAATGATATTCGGATTAACAAAGGTAATTTCTCAAAATGGAAAAACAGTATCGATATGGAGGAGGAATTCGAAAGAAGGAAAAATGAGAATCTTAAAAGAGAGATAAAATCATTAAAACATGCAGCAGATCAGAGAAAGAGATGGTCATTCAGGAAGGAAAAGGAAAAAAAGGGAGCAGCTGATAGCGGAGCAATAGGACACAAATCTGCAAAACTGATGAAAAGGGCATTAAACATTGAAAAGAGAATGAAAGGAAAAATCGAAGATAAGAAGATACTTTTAATGAATAAAGAAAAGGAGAGAAAACTTAAATTAGACAGGATTAAATCGCCTGATACAATTTTAATAATAAATAAAATCAATATAAATTTAGGAGAGAAATGTATACTTAGTAATTTTTCATTATGCTTAGAGAAAGGAGAAAGAATTGCAATAGCAGGAGAGAATGGCACAGGCAAAACAACACTTTTCAATGCAATTTGTGGAGATATCAAGATAAATAAGGGAGATATTTATTGTCCGAACTATATCAACTATATAAGAGCTTATCAAATACCTAAGTGGCAAAAAGGGTATTTGAATGATTATCTTTGCAGCGGGGATGTGAATATTAATTTATTTAGAAATATTATGGGTGTTTTGGGGGTAGGTGGGGAGATATTCGACAGACCTCTTGAAACATTCAGTATGGGGGAAAGAAAAAAGGTGGATCTATGTAGATCATTTATTTCTCCTGTAAATTTTTTATTGTGGGATGAACCGTTAAATTATATAGATTTATTCTCAAGGCAGCAGATAGAAGATGTGATTCTCAAATATAAACCTACTATGATATTTATTGAACATGACAAATATTTCATTGAAAAAGTAGCAACTCGTATTGTTAATTTATAAAAATTATATTTGAAGACAAAATCTCTACTTATCACTTTTATAATATATAATTTTATGATATATATGTTATATAAAAGAGGAAAGAGGAGCATTAGTGAAAACTATAGGGTTAGTTGGTGGCATGACATGGAAATCTACACTTGAGTATTATAGAATTATAAATGAACATATCAACAGTAAATTGGGAAGGTTTCATTCTGCCAAAATAATACTTCATAGTATTGATTTTGAATTAATCTATTCACTTCAGGAAATCGGACAGTGGAAAGAAATTACGGAAATTATTGCCGAAGCTTCATTATCCCTTGAGTCCCAGGGGGCAGATTTTATAGTTTTGTGTTCGAATACAATTCATAAGGTTGCAGATGATGTAGAAAAATCCTTGAATATACCGATTTTAAATATTGTAGATGTAACGGCAAAGAAAATTGGTGAAAAAGGATTTACAAATATCGGATTTTTAGGAACTAAATTTGTAATTGAGGATGGATTCTTTGAATATAAACTTAAAAGTGAATATGGCATTAAGGTTATAATGCCGGACATTAATGATATCAATTACATTAACAGTGTTATCTTTGAAGAACTTGTCAATGGTATTGTTTATAATGAATCAAAGAAAAAAATCTTTAATATTATAAATAATCTAATAAAAAAAGGTGCTGAGGGTATTATTCTCGGTTGTACCGAAATTCCGCAACTTATCAAGCAAAGCGATACAATGATATCGTTATTCAATACACTTGATATTCATGCATCTGCTGCTGCGAATATGGCACTTCGTGATGTATAATATGAAAGAAATGATTGCCTTTTGTGGTTTCGATTGTTTGGAATGTCCTGTCTACAAAGCTACAGTAAACGGTGATGATAAAAAGTTAAGAGAGATTTTATCAAAAGAATCGAATCCGAATATTAAAATCGAGGATATTCATTGCAACGGATGTAAATCTCATAATGATAAGTATTATTATTGCGAGGTATGTAAAATAAAAAAATGCTGTATTGAAAAGAATTTGGAAAATTGTGCATATTGTAGTATATTCCCTTGTAGTATGCTTAATGAAGCATTTAAAGAATATCCCGAAGCAAAGTTAAGATTGGAGAAAATAAGAAATGATTAAGGAATATGTAGGTTGTTAAAAAACTTTTATGTGAGGTGTTTATGAAAATTATTACTATATTATTAACTTTTGTAATGGCAACATTGTTATATGGTGGTCCAAGTAAAACGAAGGTAACACGATTAATATCACCGGATGATTCAAAACCATTGGAGTATATGGAATGGAAAGAGGCATTAGAAGAATGTCCTTACTGCGGTATTGGTAAAATCGATCAAATATCGGGAAGAGGTGGCAAGGTTAATCTTATTATTAATACCGATCTGTATTTTAAGCTTTACAATTATCTTAATCCCGATAGCGGGCAATTTGTAGCAGATATTATAGCGGATGGATATACTGTTTCCGTGGACACTATGAGCATGAGTTCGGATCCTTTTGCTCCTGATTCATTAAGGAATTATCTTGCAAACGAAGGATGTATCGGCGCTATTTTAATAGGTGATTTACCTATTCCGTGGTTTCAGATGATGGAGGTGTTCTACGGATGGACTCCTCATTATACGACCTTTCCGATAGATCTTTTCTATATGGATATAGATGGTGTCTGGGAAGATAATTACAAAGCTATAGGTGGGAGTATGATAGCAGGATCCGATTCGATTTACGATACTCATTCAGGTTCCTTGGAACCGGATATTTTCATCGGTAGGTTAGCAGCTTCACCTGTGGGGAATGATAGTGCATTGATCTCGGCATATTTTAACAGGAATCACGAATATAGAAACGGAGATCAGAATCTTTTCGGAGATACAGCTCTTTTATATGTAGATGATGATTGGTCCGGTTCGATAAATTACTGGAAATCGTCACTCAGTGCTATCTATGATTCAATATATAGTGTAAGTGATAATGAGACTACAATTGCATCGGATTACAAAAATAGAATTAAAATGAACTATGAGTGGATATCGTTATTTGCTCATTCCTGGCCTGGAGGACATTCATTCAAATATAATAAT